>JAZRVS010000128.1:0-3070 GCA_045599365.1 Bacteroidales bacterium | reverse complement strand
CTACCAAATGGAACACCTATGGAGAAACAAGAATCGTGTTCGTAGCCTAACGTGTTGACACGCACCGACACGCATATATCCCCAGTAGATACATTTGCCGATTTGAGCACAATTGCTGAATCGTCTTGTGCAACTTGAGGCGTTGCCTCTTCGTCTTTGTTGCAGGCAACTATCGCTGCCAATACAAAGAATGGAATAAAAAGTAATTTTTTCATAATAGAATCTTTTTGTTAGTATTCATTTTTTATATCTAATTGACAACCTAATGGGACTTCAAATGGACCATCTATTTCAATCGTTTGATCTGCTAATAGTGATAAATGTGCGTTGTTCGAAACAATCACATTTTGTACATACAAAGAGCAATTAAGTATAATTGTATTACTTGTTACACTTTGGTTCTGATATGTGAATGTTCCTGTGCAAGCCTGTCTAACAGCAGCATACGCATCAACCAATCCATAACCAACTTCTTCGTTCCAAGGACCGTTTGGTCTATTGGTATAATAACCATACTCATAATCCTCTGGTCTTAACATTCGTGCTGTTCGCTCTATAATGTCACAGACTTCTTTTTGTGTTAAACTCGGGTTCCGTGATAATATTAATGCCGCTACTGCCGCAACATGGGGACAAGCTGCTGAAGTCCCATTGAAGTTCGGAGTATAGTTCGCAGTTGTGTATCCTGCAGTTCCCTGCAAATCAGTTGTTGGTATAAGAACACCTGGAGCAACAACATCTAATTGTGGTCCATAATTACTTCCCCACCAATTTTCTCCATCACATGAATTTGGATTTTTACGTTCTCCACAAGGAGACATTGCACCAACACATAGGATAGAATCATTTAAATTTGCAGGATAACTTATAGAATCACTATCTTCATTACCTGCCGAAAAAACAACGATACATCCTAATCCATTTCGTCCATTTCTTATAGCATTCATAATTGCATCGTTTATTACGTTATTGTATAAGGATGCACTGCCCCCCCATGAGTTACTAATTACACTTGCATTGTGTTGAACAGCATAATTAAAACAATTTGCGATTCTATTTTCTACATCAATACCATTATTGAAATCATAGCTTATAGACATAA
Organism: Bacteroidales bacterium; assembly: GCA_045599365.1. Lineage (GTDB taxonomy): Bacteria > Bacteroidota > Bacteroidia > Bacteroidales > UBA1715 > UBA1715. Next base: position 1,968 of record JAZRVS010000128.1, on the reverse strand, counting down.
TAGGGCAAGCAGGAGCAATACCAGCAACTCCAATATTGTTATTAGATGCAGCACCGATTATACCTGCACATGAGGTTCCATGAGGTCCATTAATTCCGCTCGGAGATGAATTTGTACTTGAGTTATAGCTATAGTTGCAGATATTGGGTATATCTTGATGATTCAATTCTACACCTTCATCAATAACAGCAACAATAGTAGATTGACTACCCATTGATCGTAACATCGCATGACAGTAATCTATATCAAAACCTTCTTCATTACTATATTGTCCAGTATTAGAAAGATTCCATTGATCATCAAATAATGGATCACTTGTACACAATGGTTTTATTGCATTTATTAAATCTAATTCTACTGAAGCAAACAAATTTGTTTCATCAAAAATATTATACAACTCAACTGTATTTAATGTTGTTGATAACAACGTATGCCATAAGGGCATATATCTATTATTTCCGACAACATTTACTCCATAATGACGAGCCAAATCATATAAAATTGTTGTGTCGGACATTTGTTTTAATTTTACATAAAACAAATTTGAAAATTGCAGATTGTCGCCAATAATGTTAGATGAATAATTTGATGAAAAATACAAAAGATCTGGCGTTTGTGCTATTTCATTAAATATTCTTTGTGGTACAACGGCCCAAACATAATTATTATACGAGAGATTTCTTTTATTTAAAACAAGTTCTTTTAAAGAATAATCTCCAGACTTACGAATTTCCGTTGATTTGAAAAGCCCCTTTATGTTGTCGGTATTTTTTACACAAACAAAAAACTCAGTATTCTTTGTTTGTAATTTTATTTCGTTTTGACCACTCCAATAACTAAGTTCTTGACTATAGAGAAAAATGCTATCTAAAATGCAAAACGCCAATAATATCAAATGTTTCATAACATAATTATTTTATAATTAGTTTTGTACTATGATTTGCTCCGTCTGTTTCTATTTTACATATATATACACCCGTATTTAGTGTAGATAAATCAAGTTCAAAATAATTCGTTGCCGTATTGTTAGATTGAAATTGATACTGAATTTGACCACATAAATTATATATTTTTATTTGGATAGGATGGTTCATATATAATAAATTCACAAAGACAGTAAGTTTATTCTTTGAAATCATTTTTACCTCTATTGATGGTTTTGTTTGTTCCATTATAGGAAGTTCCAAAGGCGAGAATGTCTTAAATAATCCACCAAAGTCATAACTAACAGCTTGAAAATTTCCCGATTCATAGAACTTATTCGCCATCTCAATAGCAGAACCTTCATTCACGTCAAAGCACATTAAAGTGTACCATAGTGGCATATATTCATTATAACCAATAACTGACACATGTTGTTGTTCCGCTTGTTGCTCTAATAATTGAATATCGTCTTCGGATTTTAGTTTTACCATGAATATATTAGAATGTGAACAGACCTCTTCTCCGTTGAATATTTTATAATATGGTGTGTAATATGGTACATCATAATTTTGGAGAATTTCATCTAATATTACAGATTTTATAGTGGCATAGAAAGCGCCTTGTAACTTTTGTTCCATTCCTTCTTTGTACACACAACCTAAATTCATCTCTTTATTAGATATAACACCCTCTCGGTAATCATCTGTATTCAACAGTTCGTATAATTCTCTACTATAATGAAATAGATAAAATTGACTATAGTCTTCATCCATAAAAACCTTACTATCATTGTTCCAGAAATAATTGTTTTGTGCATATGTTGTTACTATCGCAACCAAACATACTATCGTTAAAACTATATTTTTCATAATTGTTTACTTTTGTTAATGATAAAATTATTCAGTTAAAATCATTTGTTTGCTACCAACCAATTTGCCATCTGTTACAAGACTATAGATATATAAACCAGCCTGTAATTCGTTGCCCAATATTGTTTCGGAAGTTGCTCCTCTACCTGACACGACAATAGCTTTCTCTTGTTTC
>JAZRVS010000127.1:0-32108 GCA_045599365.1 Bacteroidales bacterium | reverse complement strand
AAATAAAATCTTTTTCATTGTTATGTGGTTAAAAATTATACTCTAATTTACGAAAAATTGAGGAGATTTCAAATGGAAAGAGATGAAAATCCCAATTGTGTGTTTCTAAATACGTCTATTTGTAGATTTCTTACGAATTCGTATAAAATTATTTGTAAAGCAATAAAATTATGTGTATTTTTGTAGAAAATTTACAAAAAAACAAGAAGTATTTTAAATATATAAGAAAATGATACGAGAATTTTGGGTAAAAAATTACTTATCAATCCGTGAAAAACAAGAACTTAATTTTATAGCCAAAAACCAACCATCGGAATTGGTTTCGGAAATTGGAAATGGTGAATCCTTGTATAAATTAGCAATTTTATATGGTTCAAATGCTTCAGGCAAATCAAATATGCTTATTGCAATGAATACGATTTTCCAGCTGTTGGTTATGCCAAAAACAGATGCAACTCAAAAGATTAATGGTGCAATTCCCTTTATTCTTACAAAGAAAGAACCAATAGATATGCATGTGTCATTTTATGCAAATAATATTAGATATGATTATGATGTGTCGTTTAACGAAAATTACATTTTGAGAGAAGTCCTATATTATTATCCCAACAAATCAAAGTCGTTGTTTTATGAACGTTCGTTTGTCGGCGAAAACATACAGGCGGATGTTAAGTTTGGTACAAGCCTAAAACTACAAAGTAAGACGCAGGACAGTATTCGTGAAAATACATTGAATAATCATAGTGTCTTGTCAGTGTGCATCAAGTCTGCTTTAACAGAAGACATTGCTCCTTTCAACACTCTTTATAGATGGATTATGGATAATTATCATGATGTGGATGGTGATGGAGAAAAAGGGATTGTTGAAATTTTGAAAGTTGCATACAATACTCCACAAAAACGTAAATTCTATAACACGATGCTCCAAAAAGCGGATTTGAATATCTTGGAGTATCGTCCTGTTGTAGAGGATCGTTTGGTGCCTGCGGAATATCGTGAACGCATTCAGAAGGAAAATATTCCTGAGGAAATGAAAGAGGCCTTGCTTAAACCTACAGCGGATTCTGTTGCGTTTGTAAATCATTCTATAAATGGGGATTTTGACATTCCTCTTAAATGGCAGTCAAAAGGAACAATAAAATACATACGCATATTAGATGCATTATACGATATGATAACAAGTTCTCACGTGTATTATCTTGATGAATTAGGAGAGGATTTGCATAATGATTTGTTGTACTACTATCTTAATGTTTTTTTATTCAACTCGAAAAAATCGCAGTTGATTATCACAAGTCAAGAAACTACACTTCTGTCGCAGGATTTGATAAACGAGAACCGTGGAGTTGTATGGTTTGTGGAAAAGAACAAAGAAACTGCATCATCCGAATATGCCCGTGGTGATTCCTTCGGTTTGCACAAGAATCTGTCGCTATATAATTCTTATCGTATCGGTCGATTGGGCGCCAAGCCTGAATTGGGTAGTATCTTTATAAATCTGGAGGACTGATATGGGAAAACAACGACAGACAGCACTCATCTTGGGTGAAGGACCAACGGAGTTCTTCTACTTCAAGTCCCTATGCGATGTGTTCAAGCGTCTGACCATCAAGCCTGATTATCCTAAGCATACGAGTATCAAGGAACTTGAACTCAAAATAGAAGAAGGTATCTCTATGGGATACAACCATATCTTCTGTGTCATTGATATGGACACAAAGGACGAAGAACCAGAGCGTACGCAGTATCAGAAGTTGAAGGCTAAGTATGCCAAGCCCATCAACAAACCAAAGAAAGGTATTTATTGCGAAGTTGAGTTTTTTGAGACTCACCGCTGCACAGAACTATTCTTCCTATACTATTACCGCTACACCTCACGTTCATACGAGAATCAAGAACAATTGTTGAATGATTTAAACAAAAGTGTTGAGTATCGTAAAACGATGGACTTCTTCAACAAAAGCAAGGGATTGCACAGTTATTTTGAACGCAATGGTGGTAGTCTTGAAAACGCTATAGCCAATGCCGATTGCTCTATGGAAGAAAAGCTGAAGAGTGGCAGAGATTATACATACTCTGAGCTTGGGCGATTAATGAATATAGTGAAAGAATTGTGATTATTTTAAGAACGATAATGATTTATGAGAATAATACATTTTTCTGATTTTCATTTGGATTATGACCAAATTAAACGTAGTAAAGATTTGGTTAGTAGAATGATTCAAGCTCTAAAACAGGTTAATCAAGAAAAGGCAATTGATGTGATTGTTTTTTCTGGTGACCTTATTGACCGAGCAGGTTGTAATTTTCCTGAGCCAAAGATGAGAAATGGCTTTAAGCAGTTTGAGGAGATAGTAATAAAACCCATAACGACTGCATTGAAACTCCCTGCAAATAGATTCGTATTCGCACCAGGTAATCACGATGTTGATCAAGAAGCAGAAACCGAAGAGGAAGAGAATAAACTTAAGGAGGAATTGAATAATCAAAAAGCACTGGATGTTTTTATCCATCAAAAAGATATCGCTAATAAAATTCCAAGAATCAAAGAATACAACACTTTTAGGGATGATTATTGGAATAATATTCATGATGTTGAGAAGCTCATTACCCCTTTGCAATTGGGTATTAAGATAAAGATAGGAGGCTTGACGGTTGGTTTCAATTGTATGAATACAGCATGGCGTTGTTATGACTCCCAAACAGACAAAGAGAAAATATTAACGGGAAAATCTCAGATCACAGATATGATAGACTTCTTTAATTACTGTGATTTGCGATTTGCTGTTGGTCATCACATGCCTGCTTTCATGAATCATTTTGAATCAGGTGATCTCGAGAAAGTAATTGCAAGGAATTATGATGCTATTTTTTATGGTCATTCGCATGAGGAAGAAAGCAAATATGAGATCCGTCCAGAAGGGAGTTTTTTCTTCTTCAATGCATCAGGTTCGTTATGCAGTAACATAAGTGCCTATGAACCACATAAAAATGGGTTCATGGTTATAGACTATGAGCAGGATGAACATCATGTTGAAGCAAGATGGTATTGGCAAAATGAGAATGAGGATTTTGTGCAGGACACGAATTATGCAGGAACTGGCGTTTGGAGGTATAACATTCCTGGTTCAAGGATTTTGAAGCCAATGGCTATGTCACTTTTCAAGATTAAGAAAACGGTTGGCTTTCTTGAAAACGACAAAACTGCCGACTGCATAGAAAAACTCCGTAACCCCGCAAACAAAACCATTCAGTTTATTGCCTTGTCGGGCATCGGTAAGACTCGTATTTTGCAGGAGGCGTTTAACGATGGTGTGATAAGACCGAACAGCTATTATTGCGAGTACTCGGATGATGTTGTAGGGTTGATGTATGACATTGGTGAATTGTTTGACAGCCACAGAGGTGAAGATGGCTTGCTGGTTTTAGACAATTGCCCGAACAATATTATTGAGCAGGCTGTATCAAAACGAGATTCATATGCTTCAAAATTCAGAATCGTAGGCGTGAATAACGAGTATTACGACAGAAAGAATTTAGTGATAAATGATGTTCTGCCTATAGTTGTCAGTCAGGAAGATATGAGGAATGTGGTAGATGAGTATATCCGCATTAACACGCCCGACGCCAATGGTGACACCACGGTTAGGGACCAAATTATGCGGCTTGCCGACGGATTTCCTGGAATGGCCATAGAATTGGTGGAGGCATACAAGAGAGAAAAAGATGTGGATATCCATAGGGTTGACTATCTGGTGAAGAAGATGCTGAAGTTTGAGGCAGGTCATGCAGATGAACACGAAATTGCCATGAGAACGCTCGCACTGTTTAAGCCCTTCCCATACAAGGTTAATAACAAGGAGATTTACAAATTCCTTCGCAACAACGAGCATATAACACCTCTTGAGGGGTCTTCAGATAAGAAGCGTGCTATTTTCAGTAAGGTGATAGACCAACACGATGGTTCATTGATTGAATGTTCGGGAGACTGGCTTAATGTACGCCCTTTCCCTCTTGCCGTATGGTTGGTTGACAAATGGTTCGAAGATGACAATGATGAAGAAAGGATGACAGATATTATGGCAGACATTGCGGGTTTAGATGAACGCAACCGCCATTTGGTGGTGGAGGGAATGTGTGAGCGTCTTCGATACATGCAAGACAGTGCTGACGCCCAGGAAATGGTGGCGAGACTTATGGGAGAAAAAGGTTCTTTTTGTAACGAGAAAGTTGTTTGTTCCGACCTGGGCTCACGGCTCTTTCTCGCTATGTCGTCAGTGAACCCGGTCGCAATTGCCCATTGTCTAAATACTGTTCTTATGCCTAAATCTATTAATTGGGTTAAGAAAAACGTAGATGGCGATGTACGAAGGAATTTGGTGTGGGCGTTGGAAAAACTATGTTTTGATGGTAATAGTTATCAAGATGCTTGTAAGGTTATGGCATTATTTGCAGTAGCTGAGAATGAGAAATGGGGAAATAATGCTACTGGTCAATTCAAACAATTATTTCATATTTATTTGCCAGGTACGGAAGCGCCCCTTGTAGAAAGGTGTGATACCTTGGAATATCTTCTATCTGCTGGTTCAGACTATCAAGAGTTATTGCTTGATAGTCTGGATAGTGCATTTGACAATGGACACTTTGCAAGAGATGGGTCTTGTTCAAAATTTGGATTTGAAACTAAAACAGATTATGCTCCAAAATCTAATAAAGAAATTATTGATTATTGGATGGCTTGTAGTAGTATTATGCTTCAAGTGTTAGAGAAAGACAAGAACTCCCTTAATCGAATCTCTAAAATAATAGAGGATCATGCTATAAGATGGAGTATGGACGGAATGCTGGCACGACTATTCCCAATGATAGAGCAAGTTGCTTCAAAAAAAGGTGGTGAATGGGGTGAATTATATACTGCAATGAACAGGACTAAGTCTAATCGTCTAAGTTTCTACCCAAAAGATTTCCTGAAACATTATGAGGCGTTCAAAAATGATATAAAACCCAAATCATTCTGTCAAAAGTTAAAGGATGCACGCCAACAAATATATAATGATTTCAAGACTCCCATAGAACAGCAAATTGAGAATGAAAGGGCGATCTTTAGGCCACTGGCGGAAGCCTTCGTTAAAGATGGAATCTATGAGTCAATTCAGGAAATAAAACTTATTGCTGAAGATAAAGAATACAACGATATATGGTTCTCACCTGCGCTTAAGGATTTTATGAATGAAGAGCAGGTTAAAACCCTTATGGGAATTTTCATGAACCTTATTCGTGAAAATGGAGGTGATGCATATCGCAGTAGTTTTGTTTTCAGATTCTGCTCTGTTTTCCGAGATAATATGGCTTTTGACACTCTTCTTGACGAAATCCTTAAAAGCGGTTATCTGGATTTATATATGAGACTTCTTTCCCATTGCGAGACGGATAATTTTACATCATACCACACAATGAGAAAAGAAATGGAAGAAGGCCGATTAGGTACAGATGCTCCTGTCAGATATTTGAATTATGTGTCATTACAATATCAACACCAACTATGTGAAATGATAAAGAGATTCAGAAGTGATTATCATGAATTGCATGACGATCTTATGGACTATGTAGTACGTCAACAGTTTAACAAAGAGATGTTTAAAGATAATGAGGTATTCTCTATCATAAAAAATCTTATCCTTGAATATGAAATAAAGAATGATGTTGGTAGAAATATATATGAGTATTCAAGGTTCGTAGCTGATGTGTTAGAGCATTATCACGATGACATTATGGCTGCAAAACTGAACAGGAAGTTTATGGGGGCAATGAAGAAGGACTTTTTTCATACTAATATACAAGGTATTTATACTGTATTAATTAAGAGTTATACAAAAGCAATTTGGCGTGACTTTTCGCGTGCATTTAAGGATAATAAGTATTTTTTATTTCTATTCCAAATAAAAGATGAAATAGGATCTGGCTCTGGATTCGGAGCGGGACCTCTTTTCCAAATAGATGGAAAGAGGATAGAGTACTTATGTACAAAATACCCTGATTATGCCCCGCATGTGGTGGCAGAAATGTGCCCGATATTTAGATGTGACCCAGATAAGGATAACTTGGATGGCTCTGCTTTTCACAGTTGGGTTTATTGGTTGTTAGATAACTATGGCGACCAAATTTCTGTATTAGATGGGTTGCATGAAAATATGTATTCTTTCGGATGGTCGGGGAGTGTAATACCACTTCTTGAGCAGCGGAAGGAGTGTTTTGAAAAGATAATAAAACACCAAAGACCAGAAGTTAGGAAATGGGCTGAACAATGCATTAAGGAAGTAGAGGTGGAATATATCAGAGAGAAAAATCGAGAAGAATATATGAGACTGCACTACAATTAAAAAGATACTTTAGTTGTTTTAGGAGAGTTTTTTACTAGAAAAACAGGAAATACATATTGAAGGTTGTTTTTACATAGGTAAAATTATAAAGTCTATAAATGTGTTTTTGAGAACAAAAGATAATATATTTCGAAGTGTGTCAGAGCAAGTGCTTGAGGTAGCGAAGCGGACGAAAGCTCTTGCAGTTGCGTTAAGAAACGGTATGGAGTCAAAGTGCGAACGATAGTGAGCCTTTGACGGAATACGGTTTTAGCAACGGTGCGTGGGCGGTTCCAACTTGCACCACCCTTTTTGATTCAAAGACCTCAACAAACAATGATGTTCACATAGTACAATAATGCCCACATTAGATGTGGGTTGGTGTGCGTGAGCGGTAAACTACGGAAGCCCTGCACGCCATCACGTAACGGCAATGTTTATTTGCAACAATCAGTTTTTGTTTTACGATAATGCTCCCACTTGCGTGCGTGCTTTATGGGCGAGCCGTTGCGAGCGGGAGCCCGGGTGCGAGACCGAGAGTGTGATGAACGAAGGGAGTTAAGAATTAAGAGTTACAAATTAAGAATTACGTTTTTTAGGGTAATAGAGTTCACGTAACGAAGAGTGAAGAACACGGGGGCTCGCTACCCTGAAGGGGCGCGCTGGCGGAGTTTTTGTTTGTGTGTCGGTTTTGTGCGTGGGTACAAAAACTGTGACAGCGATTACGCCCGAGCGACCTCGCAGGCTCGCCTCAATAAGCAGCGACAGCCCCCCCGAATATTCATTTATACCTTAGAGGGGGTTCGGGGGGGGCTGTGGTAGCTGCGAATGAGGCACGCTAACAGCACGACAACAAGAAAAAAAAGCCACCAAACAACGAAGATAATGCGTACAAATGTGTTTACCTTAACGATAGATTTGCAACGGACAAAGATGTTGCGGTGCGCGCAAGGGCGGCGAATAAAATTTTTCTCATCTCCTATCCAATAAAAATCAAAGAAAGATTGGGCGTAGCTCTTTTTTGTGCGTGGGGAAAAATGCTTGAAATGAAGTGAAGCGGAGAACGGCGTCACTGCGAGGCACGAGCAGTGAACGCCGTCGAAGCGAAACGGAATGAAAGCGTTTTTAGTTGCGAATAAAAAGCGGTATGAAGGCGGAATGTGAGCGATAGCGAACATTCCCACGTAATACGGCTTTAGTAACGGAGCGTGGGGAAAAAGGCACGCCCTTGTTTCCCATACGATAGAGCCCCAAAGCACGAAAGAAAAATTTTTTGAAGCCGTTTATATACCCTTGCGAGCATTTTTTTCTTGATTGTGTGCGTTCGTGCCGAATACCGCTTTACCTGCGTGGGTTTGTGGGTGGGGTAAATAATACTTGTATATGTCATTGTGACGTTTTTTTTGTCAGTTTTAAGAATGGAAATCTAATAAATATATATTTATATGACAAAATAGCAGATTTCGTGTTGATTCTCCATGTAGATTTTATTTTGGCATAATGATTGATAGTATATTGACAAATTAATTAAAAAAAAATATTATGGCAAATTTAAATAATCTTTTTAAAGAGTTCAATGAAGAACTTTCTGTCGTGTCAACCAAGAAATCAAAAATGATTTCATCCAAAGACCATTTGAGAACCAAAATCAAAGACCATTTCAAAGCAAATCATCCGGGTTACACCCCGAAATTCTACATTCAAGGGTCGTACAAACTGAAGACCTCAATTCGTACCAAGGATGACACCTGTGATTTGGATGACGGAATCTATTTTGACTCAAACCCTGATAATGTTGCAGGAACCACATTGCAAAAATGGGTAAAGGAGGCCGTTGATGGAACAACCGACGCAACTCCAACTCACAAAAAAAAATGCATTCGTGTTGATTACAAGGCGGGGTACAATATTGACTTGCCGGTATTGGTCTTTGACGAAGACACCGACGAACATCCTATGCTTGCCGTAAAGAACGACGATTTTCAACTGGACGATCCCAAAGAATTTGTTGATTACTTCAAAGAAAAGAGATCAGACCAAATGGTCAGAATCATCAAGTATTTGAAATCATGGTGCGACCATATAAGAAACGAAATGCCTTGCGGATTGGCTATGACTGTTTTAGCATTGGATAATTTTCAGGCGAATCAACGGGATGACGTAGCATTGAAATACACGTTGATTGAGATAGAAAATAGTCTCAAACAGTGTTTTGAATGTCAAATGCCAACAACACCTCATGATAATTTGTTTGCTGATTATTCGGAAACCAAGAAGGAAAACTTTCTGGATAATTTAAAAGCCTTCATTGAAGATGCAAAAAAAGCCATTGATGAATCCAATCAACTTAAAGCAAGTAAACTTTGGAGAAAACATCTCGGAGATCGTTTTCCTCTTGGTGATGACAAAGAAGAAGGAAGTTCCAACAACTTTACTCGCATAGCTGAAAATTCAAGACCTTATTTTCAATGGTAGTACACAATTCGGATTTTGAGAAACAAATTAATCCTTTCACTTCGGAATATCCAAATTTTCATAAGAAGACTGTCAACGAAGAGTCCTATCTTAAGGGAATTTTGGATATTCCCAATGATGAAGGAACTGTCGCTGGGAGTTTTATGGTGGAAATACATCCTTCTAAAGATTTTCCTTATTCTTTCCCAATTTTAAAAGAAGTGGGTGATGAAATTCCTTGCGGTGCTGATTGGCATAAGTATAAGGATAATTCCTGCTGTCTAACCGTTCCAGCCGAAGAAAAACTGATGTGCAAGAATGGCATCACATTGGTCTGGTTTGTTCAAAATATAGCAATTCCATATTTTGCCAATCAGTTATGTAAAAAGCAGACTGGTCACTATTTACAGGAATATTCTCATGGTTCAGCTGGGATTAGAGAATTTTATAATAAAATCTTTCTGTCCTCAGATTTCAATGTATGGGGGCATTGTTTCAAAAATGCTTTTGGAAACTCGAAATATGAGAGAAATTCACTATGTTATTGTAATAGTGGTAAAAAATACAAAAAGTGTCATTTGCCAATCGAAAATGACATCAGAGTAATTGGCAAAGAACAAATTTTTAACGATTTAAAATTTTTAGGATTAATATGAAACGAAAATTGTTTATAGGTTCTTCAAGCGAGGGACTTAAAGTGGCGCAAAGCATAAAATCAATCATTGAAAACAAGTGTGACGATTGGATTGAAGTAACAATATGGAATGAAGGTGACATTTTTACTCTCAATGCTGCAACATTGGATTGTCTAATACGAACAACAATGCGATATGATTATGCCGTTCTTGTGGCTACAAATGATGATGTTGTTGTTAAACGGGAAGAGCATCAATTAACAGCTAGAGATAATGTAATTTTTGAAGCAGGATTATTTTTTGGAGCATTAGGAAAAAAAAGAACATTTATTGTTGCGGATAAGGAGATTAATTTGCCCACGGATATTAACGGAATAACTGTTTGCTATTACGATTCCTCATCAGTAGAAAATTCGGCTATAGCTATTGTTGAGGGATTGAGAAAAACACAACATAGTCATAATTTAAAACATTTACCATCTGCAGCTCTGGCAATGGGTTATTTTGATAATTTCATTATACCATTTTGCCATAATAGAAAAGAAGCTAAACTGAAAGTTGTCATTCCTCAAAATTTTGATAGTATAGAAAGAGAAATTTCATCTTATTCATCTCAAAATGCGACAAAGGTTGTTCGGTTGTTTTTTAAATGCTTTCGTTCAATAGGTTATAAATATAAAAATGCAAATCATTTATACTGGGATATTCCTACCGCATTGCAAACAATACGAAAATTGCTTGAGAATATTACTTCAGTACAAGAAATCGGCAAAAATCCAGAATTGGAAGAATGGTTGAAAACAGAGATTCACAACTTTGGTCATACGTTAGAAGAATTAATATTTAAAGAAAATTTATGCAAAGGTAGAATAGAGATAGAATATATTTGATTCTATCCCTTATATTTACATAAAATCATTCGTTTTTTTAAATAAAATCAAGATATGCCATTTTTTTTGTATTTTTGCAGTCCAAATTTGAAACGATATGATACAAGAAATAAAGGTTAAAAACTTCCTCTCTTTCAAGGACGAAGTAACATTTAGTTTTGAAGCAACAAAAGACACTTTTGCTGATGAGTATCAGGTGGTTGAAGTCGCTCCGGGAGTACGCATTCTGCGTTTCGCTATGGTGTATGGAGCCAATGCTTCGGGTAAGTCGAACCTGCTGTCCGTCATTAGTTTTCTCCATGATTTTTGGAGAAATCTTTCTCCTTCTATGGATGAAGGAACTACTACAGTTCCCTTTCTTCTGGATCAGCAAACACCTAATGAGCCATCCAAGTTTGAACTTGTTTTTTATGTCGATGAAACAAAATATTGGTACCAACTTGCCCTTAACAAGACGGCTGTTTTATCTGAGAAACTGTATGTTTACAAAAGCGTTCAACCCACCTTGCTTTTTGACAGAGAGTTAGAAAACGAGCAATCCGTCATACATTATGGCGCGCCTATCAAAATCAGCGCTGTCGAAAAGGCAAAAATCTCAGTTGAGTGTTTGAAGAATATGTCTTTTTTTGCGGCTCGCAACAAGGTCAATATCTCGCTCCCTGACATTGACGAGGCAAAACAATGGCTCATCAGTCAAATTATGCCAATAGTCACTCCTGAAACACGTTTGTTTGGATATGCAGAACGGCATATAGCTGCAGATGCACAATTAAAAGCCTATCTTCTCGACTTTTTGAGACAAGCAGATTATAACATTTCAGATGTGAAAACCGATCTTGTTAAAGAAAACATTCCAGAACAATACTTGAATATGTTCTTGAACGATGAGAGCATTCCGACCAATGAAAAAGAACGGTTGAGAAGAGAAAAGACACTTTCCCGCTATGACACCTCGTTTGAGCACACCGTAACAGTACAAGAACAACTCGCTAAATATCGTCTTCCGAAAGATTTGGAATCCTCAGGAACACTCCGCACCTTTGGCATAGAAACCGCCATATATTACGCACAGCAAAACAATGCGGTTCTGGCAATTGATGAAATAGAGAATTCATTACACCCACAGTTGTTGCGTTTCATCCTTTTGGATTTTCTTCGAAAAGAATCCAGATCCCAATTGCTCGTTACCACGCATTACGACCCATTGCTTAATGATGTTACCAAGCAAAACGATCAGCGTATCTTCCGCAAAGACAGTGTTTGGTTTACCGAAAAACTAGATTCCGGTCATACCGATGTTTATTCGTTGGCTGAATTCAGAGGTCTCAACCGATTGTCATCTATTCAAAAGGCATATAATCAAGGAACTTTCGGCGCAATTCCCAACATTGATTTATAACTATGGCAAGACACATTGAAAACAAAAAGCTAAGAAAACCATCGGTTACTATTATTGGGGAGGGTATAACCGAACAATTCTATTTCACACACATTCGAACTATACTAGGCTATCGTTATACAATAAAACCATACTATTTTTCGGTCACTTCGCTTGTGGAAATGGATAAAAAGATAGTAGAATCTATCCAAAACGGAGGTTATGCCATTGCTGTTTTTGATGCAGATGTTGCCAAACGAAATGAAATAGAAAAAAAGAAATTGGATTCGATTCGTAAAAAATATGCTAATAAGAAGACTGTCATTCTGTGCGATAGTCTTACGTCAATAGAATATTGGTTTCTACTACACTACGAAAACACAAATCGGTTCTTTAAGGATTCAGCAGCTACCGAAACTGAACTAAAAAAGCATATCCCAGATTACGAAAAGAAAAAGAACTTTTTGCAAAATGCCAAATGGGTAATTGATTTGTGTGCCGATGGTAAACTGGATATAGCAAAACAACGCGCTACAGATTTTGGCGTGGAAGGTGAATCGTACTCAAATATATTCAAGGCTTTTGAGTTGTTTGAAAAAATTAAATAAAGCATATTAGACAAACGATCAAAAAGTATTTCAATTATGATATTGGTAATACAGTAGTTTTTTATATCAATATACCCTCTGTATATTCCGAGATGTTGGGGGGAATCTACATTTTTTATAATAAAAACATTGTTCTTGTTGTTACTGGTATTCAATAGCCATTGAATTATTAAATGTTGATGATTTTTTTTATGATTGTTAATAACTTTTCCTTGATATAGTTGAATATCCTTTCATAAGAAATTATATTTACTCACTTTAGATATATTGGAATTGTTTTAAAGTGAAATTTAAATTTATTAAATATATAATTTCAAATGATGAATAGTGATATATTGTCTCGGGCGTTGATACAATCGAAAAGTTTGTATTTGCAAGCTGCGGGATCAACTGGAACAGATGGTTCCGTTCCTGGAATACATCTTCGTTGGGATTTGATTGGTCGGTTGGAAAATCATATTCCTAAGGGTGTGACTGGTGATACGGTTGAAATATTACGTAGTAAATATGAACATCGTTATCCCGTAACTATTGATTTTGCGAATCAGATTCCGTCACACGTGGTTGATTCATCGAATTGCCTCAATCTGGGCGAGTCTTTTGAAAACAATGAACGTTTGTGGATATATCATCAAACGAATGGGACTCTTATCAATGTTGTATATGTACGTTTTCATGACAGAGAGCGTTACGATGCGGTGATGGTTGATCCTCTTGTCTCTCCGTTGGATTTTCTACGTGCATACGGTGACGGACTTGTGGAAATATGGGTAGCAGGAAAGTCGTGTTTTGCTTCGCGAATCTATGTGGATGAAGTAAGCGCAACACCTTGTCTTAGAGTGGAAACATTGACGTCTGTTGATGATGATGAGCATGGTGTAAGAAGAATTGTAAGTGGTCGTAGAACTATTTCTGAATTCACATCGGTTTCCCAAACGGTGACGGAAAATACGATACTTGTGCAGGAAGATGGCGATGAGGTTCTTCAAGAGGATATGTCGCAGATATATCTTGAAGAACAACAAACGGAAACTATTCCTGAACAAACGATACCCGAAGTAGTTACTGTCAATAGAATTTTGTTGCAGGAATCTGGATCGGCAGTTCAGCAAGAAAATCAAGGAAACATACTATTGGAACGTCCTGTTTTGGTAGTTGTGCCAGGTACTCCTGTGTATGGTTATTGTACGGTAAAAGGAGAACAGATTGATAGTATCCGTTTTACAACTGGAGGCTGTCTGCTATCGAAGGTGGAGTTGGAAACATACGAGCAGTATATTAAAGGCGTGACAGCCAGAAATGAATGGCAATCGTTAGGAAATTACGGTTTGACCGAATCAACAGAAACGGCGTATTCAAGACTTGAACCAGACGGAATGGTGATAAATGGTCATTGGCCGAAAAGCAAGGATTCCTTGGTTACTGTGCAAGATTACAAAAATAGTTGGAATGGGGTTGAAAGTGATGACGAAGATGAACAGGAAGATGGTTTGAAAACAATTGTTTCGTTATATAAAAGTGGAATTTTGGAACAAACGCCGACACAATCCTCGGAAACAGATGATTCCGAAATACCACAGGAGGCATCGGAAATAAAAATACAATACGTGGATATGTTGAAAATAGCTTCGTATGACTATCATATTGCCCGTATGCTTGGTTTGGGTTTCATTGATGGAAGTGTTGGGGAAACGGATGATGAGTATGTTTATGTTGCTTTGTATGAAACAGTTGAGGATGAAAATGCAGTGGTGCATATCTATGCTACTGAACCAATATCACGAAACAATGAGAAACTACCTCTTGCACCAACGCAGCTCCCAGTTGATTATGGTATGTTCCAAAATAAAGGAGAAATCAATGAAATTGAAATAACGAAACCAGGTGGTTATACATACGACGGAATCTGTCGGTATGTGAATCTTTATGTAAAAGATGATTTCCCCTATAAAGAAGCTGGAGTCTTTTTTGAAGAAACGGAAGATTTTTGTTTGGAAGGAATGACGGATTCTGTTTTTTATGGAATAGAACGTAAAAAAGCAAACGACACGGATTGGGAACATCTTCGTAGTGCTGTAGGAAATGGGAACGAACCATTGTTTTGTCCATCGCCAGTTGATGACGAAACACGTTTGTATGTGCATTTGCAGACGGAAGCCGACTCTGGTGTCAATCAATACAGAATATATGGTCGAAACTGGTTCTCGCGTCTTTCACCGTATAGCAATGTGGAGGAAACAGATGAAACATCATTTGTAAAACAGAATAAACTGATACCTCCGTCAAATCTTCACATTCAACTGGTACAAAAAGAAGATCCTATATTGCTTACTACAACAGCGGAACAGGCAATGTTGACAGCTCTTGGCGAGAATGACACAACATTAGTCCGTGTACAGTTTAATTACGAAAAGGCTCACGATAAAACATACCAATTTGCAGACCAAATAGAATTTCTGTTTAGGAAGGAAGCTCCACGTTCTGTTACAGGCAAGTTCGGACAAGTTGAGTATGATGAAAAACATCCTGAAACGTTTATCGTCCACACAAAGGAATATTCGGTCCTTGACATAGATGGAAACAAAATAGACTATACGCCAAATGTGCAGTCTAAAGATTTTTGCAGGTTTGTAGGCGGAACCTGTACTGTTAAAGATGCTATTTTTATAGTTGATTCGCTTGAAGACAGCGAAAATGGTTTGTTGATACATTTGAAAAATAACTCATCGATTGCCACTATAGAAACTGGGGGTGTTGAGACACAAAGTACCAATGCAGAAGCACAAAAGACATGGTTGATACCTACTGATTATGAGGAATATCCATTTGTTATGATTGAAAATATGGCAAATTCTGCAAACTGGAAATTTGACGACCTTGGAATGGAGAATGTGCTTGGTGCAACCGTTCAAATAGCAAATTCGGATTGGGAGGAACATACGGAAACGATAGTTACCGATTCGGAAACCTACGAAGAAACAACACGAGGAATTTGGGATACGGCAGCTGTAACTCCATATCCAGAAAATGATGCGATACCAGGTATGTATATGGTTGAAATGAATACGAAATTGTTCCACGAACATCCGCAATGCAATGAAGCGAATCCAGTATTCTGGGACAAGGGGTATGTATATATTCATACATCGGATAATTTGAACGGAGAACGTAAGCGCTTAGATGTGATTTCGATAGTGTCGCAGGAGAATGAACGTATAAAATTGTTGGTACAAGATACCGAGATAGCCCCTGAAGCAAACTCCAACTCGGATACTGTTTCGACGATACAGACAGGCAATACGGTATCGGTTCAGTTTTATCCTGGTTATCGAGTTTATCTTTATGCCGACGACAATGCCGATTTTAATGTGGCAAGTATTCTTCCGAAAACAGGAGAAGGTGACAGAACCACATATTTTTCTGCACGTTCCAAGGACTGCAGTATGGGATATGTGTCGCTGTTGACCAAACCAACGCTTTTATACGCAATGGAACTTATAGTAGCATTACCTCCAGAAATGCCAATAGGTGGACTATATGCTACACGACCAGATTTCTACAATAAATCAACTTATACGTTCCGTGTACGATGCCAGCACATTCCGTATTCTGTTGCATTCTACAGGGCAAGCGAACGGATGATATTGGAAGCGTTGTACAAACCCGAAACCGTTCAGCAAATCAAGGCAGACTTGCAGGCGTTGGGAGAGGACGAGTTCTTTACATCGAGGTGGCAGAATCTGATAGATTTTGATTATGACTATTCTACGGAAGATGGAAAATACTACGATGCGACTGGTTCTAATCCCGACGGTACTTTCCGTAAATTCCCAGCCGAGGACGGTTATCGTTTTCCGAAGCCAGACAGGGAAAAAGACGTGTTCGGCAGAGACTTGTTTGATGGACTGCAAGAGCCAGAGGTAATAAAGGACAAAATAAGAGAAGCCATAATCAGTTGTTTCCTACCATTGACGGAGCAGCCGTTAATCTATGAATTTATATCGAAGGATAACAATTATGTGCCGACAAACAGAAAACAGAAAGTCCGTGATGTACACGGCGATATGCTGAAACCGAGCGACCCCGAATTTTGTCAGGCACCTATGGCGAAAATCATTCGTGGCGGAGATAATCCAGAAATACAATTTACAGACTTCACGCTTGACGGTGCGGCACGTAATTTTTACTTCTACTATGCCAAGGAACTGAACAACACAATGGTGATAAGCGATGCAAGTCCGATATCGGGACCAATTCAGTTGGTTGACACAACACCATCGGAAGCTCCGCAAATAGCAAATCTAAAAATAACTGTTCATGATGACTATGAAGAAACAGAACCATCGGTAATGATAACGGTTCCATCGGATGAGGCAATTGAAAAATACGCATTGTATCGTACTACAGATGCAACAAAAACATTGTCAATACAGACAATGCGACACGTAGCCGACTTTGTGAACGAAGGAGATGAGGTTGTATTGATAGACGATTTTTCGGCTGATGGATACGTACCATTTGGAGAGCCTGTGTATTACAAAGTGATAGGTTTGCGAAGAATAACATATGCCGATGCATCGGGTAATCCTGTGATAGAGTATGTGCCATCGAAGAGCAGTAGAATTATGATGGTGACATTGGTTGATACGGAAAATCCGACAGCACCTGAATTGCGATATACATACAACGAGAATGCAAGCACCGACAGCGAGTTGAACGGCGTGGTATTGTCGTGGAACAAAGCCGTACACGGAGCAACGTATTATGTGTATAAGATGAACGACGCAGGAAACTGGGAATTAATGGAAACAATTGTCTCGAATGATTCAGAAAGCAGTTATGCGATAGACGAACCGTTGACAATTGCCGATGAAGACGACAATCCACTGTACCCGCGCTATAAAGTGGAAGTTGAAAATGCAAGCGGATTGTTCAGCCAGAATGATAATACGATAGTGATAGAAAAAGAAAAATGACAATTTTAGCTTCTCCAGATGCAATAAAACGAATATCTTTTCCAATTGTAGAAAATGTGGATATGTTCGAAAATTGGAGTACTTTTATCTCTATGACAAATTCTGCGATAGATGGAATAGACGTTGTCTTAGCATTTAAGGAATTTTTGTTCATTTTAAAAAATGGTTCCAAACGTCCAATTCTTGGTGATTCGGGATTAAATGATAATGTAAGTAGATTCTATAGTCAAATACTGACATATTTCGTAGATGAAACAAAAAAAGATGAAAAGAGTGATTATCTTACCACGTTATACGAGTTAAATGAAAATTATTCTGATGTAATGTCCATGTATGAGAGTTTACCCAAGGCCGATTTGTTTATAATCGCAAATATTTTTGCAATGTATTATTTGTCTCGACAATTAGCACAATCCTATGGCTTTATCAGCGATAATAGGAATAATCTCAATCGATTTTATTATTCAAACACACCAAATTATTGTCAGACTCCAAGTGATGCATACAAAGTTTTTTTATCTCCAAATGATGAGTATATGCAAGGTGCACGGATATACAATCGTTTCTATGGAATTGAGACTGTTGATAATAGAAATCTTTTTGAATCAAGAACACATATAATCTATGAGTTCTTTGAAAAATTGATTGTAAATCCAGACGCAACGACAAATAATGTAATTTGTTTTGATTTAGATGAAAATGGTAAATACAAAAAGGAAGATGTAATAAGTTTTTGTAAGCTATTTAATCCAAATATGCGTATTAGTCACTATTTTCAAAATAATGGTTCAAATTTGTTAACAAGTATTAAAATATTAGTTAGAAAAAATATTAAAAATGCAAAAGAGACTATAGTGGAAAAAATTGCTCTTAAGTATATGGAGCGAATTCAGGAAATAAAGAACGAAGTAATCTCAAGATATGTTTTACTTTTTTACAGAGCTTTTACTAATAATGGGACTATAACTTGCCCGAGATATACAACACAATGTGTATATGGTGCGGATGTTAATAAATCTTTTTTAGGTTTGAATTTTTTTGGTAGCTTTTTTTATAATTTCAATATAAATTACGAAACAAAAGTTATTTCAAATAAATGCTCATATGTATTTAATAATGTTAGCAAGGGACAATCTTTGTATTTATATGTTTTGGGGTATGATATTACAGATTGGGAAACTTCGAAAATTCAAGTTTCATTTAATTTAAATGAAACAATGTATCATATAGAGTTTGAAGGAAATGTAGTAACCACATATGGGATAAGACCTATATTAAAAGCTCAAAGCACAATAGCAAATTCATATTATACAAGCCCTTTAATATATTCAGGGAGCATAGAAAAAGATACTTCGGAAATAGTTATTTCGTTAGAAGATGTTCTTCCAAAGGACAACCGTATTGTTTTCTATGATTGCAAGTCTCATAATCAAATAGCAGTGTTTGAGCGTGATAAAGTAAAAATGTCTTTTGTACAACCTATAAGGGAAATTAAATTGACGTTTTCTACTCAAAAAGCAACACTTTGGGGGTTATTTTTTGTGTTATAAATATGAAGAGATTTATTGGTATAGTATTAAGTATATTGGTAGTGTTTAATGGGTATTCACAATATTGTGTAGAAACATTAAATGATTTTTCATATATAAGGATCAATCCTGCTTGTGTACATAACCAATGTCCCAATTATATGGTAGAGCAAAAGAATGATAGTTGTTTAAAAACAACAAAAATTTCTATTTGTGGAGATAATTATGGTCACAATATTCCTGTAAATGCTATGGTATATCCGAATGTTGAGGAAATTGATATGTCTGGAATTTCATGTATTGTATCTTTTAATGGTATAGAGTCTTTTAAAAATTTAAAGAAATTAAATGTTTGTTTTGACCATTATTCCACTCTATTAGCTATTCCAGCATATGGTTTTTTCAATATAGAGAATTTATATTCTGTTACAACATTAAAACAGATTTTTATTGATTCAGATATGTATTTACAACGAAATTTGGGCTTTGGTTTCTTTATTAATGATGCCAAATTTTGTCAATTATCTGAATTACAATCGATTGGGTTTCCAAGTGTCTATAATCCAATTTGGTTGTTTGCAAAAATGCCAAACCTCAAGGAAATTTATTTTAGAAGAATGAATGATAAAGTTGATTATGTTGATAGCATACAAAACTTTTTATTAGTGAATGCCAAAGCAGATGGTTGTTGCCCTACTTATAAAAGTGAATTATTTTCAAATACATTTAATGGTGTAAACGAATGGAATAATTATTCTGGCGATGTGATTGTGAAATATAAAGATGGAAAAATTGCCTGCCGAGGTGTCTTGAAAAATGGGTTGCCAATTGGAACATGGATATATTATGACAATAAAAGTGATACGTATTATGAGGAATATTATGAGGATGGTAATTTGCTTTTAATTAGAAATCACGATGTCGATTGCTTTTTTCCTTTTATACAAATAGAAAAGAAAGAAAATGTTGAAAAATATATGCGAATCCAAAGAATAAATCATAGTATCAATAAAGAAGTTTATTATAAAATCACTCTTGAAAATGGGGATATTATAATTGTATGGGATGATGGAAAGATGCGCCGTATACATTGTATTGATGTTAATCGTCATATAAGATATTTTATTCAAAAGGATTATGAAAGAGATTCATATATAGTAGGTCTTGGGGGTGAAAATTATATGAAGTATGATGTAATGTATCATTCGATTTATAGTATTTCAAAGGGAATTCTAAATAGAGAATATGAAGATACAACAAGAGTTTGGACAAAAGAAGAGCAAAATGCATTGAATATGATTCATAGAGAACAAACATACGATTCATTGCAAAGTATAATAAACATAGAAATACAAAAGTTTAATTTTAAATAAATCAAGTGTTATGGCAAATAAAAAAATAAGCGAATTAAATCCTGCATCGGCACTACAGAGTACCGATTTAATGGCAGTTGTGCAAGAAAATCAAGGAAGCACGGAACAACCATTAGAAACACGCAAGACCACGGTCGGAGCATTGAAAAGTGCAATAGTTCCGTCGTTCCAATCGGGAGATGGTTCTGTGACTGTATCAACCCAAGGCAATACCGTTGATTTGCGAGTGGCGAATTCCCCAATTATGGGCGGCTATGCCGAAGATTTTCCATTAAGTATGGCCGAGGGTGGACAAAGTGTGTCGGTTGGTTTTTATGGTGTGCGTTTTAGTCCTGGACAGAATTTTATTGCAAAGTATGCCCAAATCTGTAAGCGCGACAATATGACAAGCGGTTCGTTTGTTGTGGCGTTGTATAGTGCTGGAACGACGGCTAATGGTGGACGAACTGAGAATATGCAGTTGCTTGCCCAAAGCAATGTTACCACTATGGCAGGTAATGGTGTTGGCAATGCGGAGTTTTCGGAAAATCAGCAAATACTACTCGAAGCCGACAAGGAATATTATATGGTATTGTATGTACAGCATCCATCGAATAGTAGCCGAGGTTTGATATGCAAAAGACGCAATGCGAATGATTGGGGAAACAGCAATCTGACATTGGCATTTAGTGGAACTTCGCAGACGGTTCTAACAACATTAGGTAGCTCGAATTTTTCCACAATATATCCATCGACTAATGTAAACAGCATAGTGCTGCCGTATATGAAAATATTCGGCGACACGGTAATACAAAATAATGCGGGACAAATACCATCGTCGCAAGTATTAGTGATAAATGACAATAATGTTTCTGATTATTTGTCTCCTTTTGGCAATGCACTCACCGATGTGTATTTAATTCTTCCAGAGGGTTATTCAACTATTGTTGTAGATACAACTACCTCATATCAAATATGGAAAATACAGCCAGAAACAGGTATAGAATTTGCCAATTATAAGAAAGTGATGATAATGGGTAATGCAAAATTCTGTGAAGGTACACTGGGCGAAGGACCATCAGCAAATGCGGGTGATTATAGGATTTCTCGGTATTGGTACACTCAACATTATAATTCAATAATAGATGAGTCATTTGCTGAATTTATACTTAGAAATAAAGTTTGGTACACTGTATTCTATTGATATAGTGATATTTTGAATTATTGATATTTTGATAAATGGTAGATGTTGTCATCATAGGGCAAAACGAGGGGCGGTATATACAGGATATGCACCGTGTGCTTGGTGCATATCCGTATGACCGTTATTGGGTGTTGGACAGATGTACGGACGATTCCGCACAGCAACTTATTGCACTTGGTGAGCGTTTTGTCTGTACGCCATCATCGTTGCAAGGCAGACAGACATCGTTTGCCCGAAATCTTGGATTGGCACTGTGCAACCCGAAACACGACGTGCTATTTCTTGACGGCGACAGATATATAGCCACAGGTTCGTTGAACGGCATAGAACAAAGCAAAACGGATATTGCGTTGCTGATGGTTGAAGATGATTTTAGGGATACGATTGATTTTGTTCATAGTTATGGAGGTGTGAACAATTCATTCTATTCCTGCGGAATCTTTATGAAACGCAAGGCGATAGATGCGGTGATGAAATTTCAAAATGGAGAATTGTTTTCAACCGAGATGCAGGATGTTTGGGGAATAGAAGACACCTATCTTGGTGATGTGTGCTACCACTTGGGGCTGACGGCTTCGATATATGACGGTTGCCGTTTACGTGGAGGTTTTGAACGCGGTAAACTTAATTCATACGGCATGGAACGAAGACTACGAAAACGAGAAGGTTTGAATGTGATATGGGAATAGGGAAAACGATATGGCTGATATTATTTTGTTTTGTTCTGTTGCTTGGTGCAGGATTGAAGGGGTATGGACAGGTAACGACAATTTTTTTGTATGAAGATGAACATTTTTTAGAAAACGATTTTCAAAATATAGTTACGGCGGAAGTTTCGTTTGTGGTTGATGCTGATACAATGGCGATGACAAAAGAATGGGATGATTCATTGACATATTGCATCTATAAATTTCCCATAGATGTATCTAAGAAACGTGTAAAAATTTTAGCTGATGGATATGAACCATTGGATATATCATATGTGGAAAATGGAGGAAAATATTATTTGAAAAAAAAGGGACTATTACCTCTTGTTAGATTCGTAACGAAATATGGAGTGCCTATTGTACGTGATTCTATATGGTATGTAGTGGATAACGATACATTTCAGTTTAAATTATGTAGTCCCCGAATTTATAACGATACGATTGTGTTACGTCGTGGATATACTTGTCTATCTGATGCTTGTTACTCGTTTGTGTCGGATGTTGAAGGGAAAAATGTGCGAATTTTAGTTCCAGGCTATGAACCGTATGAATTTGAAGTTACATCTACACGGTCAATGTATCCCGATAGGAAAGTTTGTACATTGCAGGAAATTCCGTCAAAAGGACAATCCTATGAGATTGTCGGACTAATAATTTCGTATAAAAACAGCCGTTCTTTCGTGAAAGATTTTTCTTTCCTGTTGACTAAATATGACCTTGATTATTATAAATTTTGGTATGAGTATGTCCATGCAAAAATAAAGGGAAATCAGGTGTCGTTTTTTAATTTTTACGAAATATGTGGTTATGAAATTGGCAAGGAGTTATATAATTTGCAACAAGAATTACACAAGTATTTTTATATTCCTGTTCCTGCAGAATATCCGGTAATTGTCACAGACACCACAAAAGGTGCAGAACGCCGAATCTATTATTGTACCAATTGGTGGTTTGACGTGTTTGTTAAAAACACCCCCTGTGAATTAGACAAATCACCACACAATCAGTCTGAGTTTGTGTATTTTCCTTTGTATGCATATATCAGCAGTAATGGAGGAAAACAAATATTGACATTAAATAATATGAATGAACTTGATGCAGTTGCTAAAAAACTAACCAACCGAGGAATACAATGGTGCTATGTGGCACGGCAAGATGACAAGTTTTTACGTATTTCAAAAGATTTAACAGAAATAAAACAAATGAATTATGGAAGAAATAAATAATATAAATGTCACAAGAGTTCTATCTGCAAGAGATTATGTGTCAAATAAAATGATAAAAACTCCAATTATTGGAATAATCGATGATGGTGGAGTTTTATCATATGACAATAATGGGGTTATTATGTCATTTCATCAAAGATTACAATATAATGAAGATAGGACACCAAAATTTATTAAATTCTATAGAATTAGTACTGGAAGAGAAGATAATAATTATATTCCAGATCAAAAAGAATATAAACATGGTACACATGTGGCGAGTATTATAGGGGCGAACGATGATACAGAAGATGCGTTGTATAGGAAAATTGGTGTTAATCCTTGTACACATTTAATTTCTTTAGATATTTCGGTACAAGATCCTGAAGGGGTGTTTAATAGGACAGCCAATGATGATAAAATATTAAAAAATTTTTTTTCGTGGATTGCGGGGGTTCCAATATTTGAGAAAAAGTATAAACTCAATAATATTGAATATCAATATCCTAATTTATTGACGGAGTCTGACAATATTATAGGTGCAGATGTTTTGAATTGCAGTTGGGGAATATTTGATACAGGTGTTCATGTAGATGACTCAATAGATATAGTAACTAGTTTTGGTAGAAACGGATTAGGAACTATAGTATGTTTTGCCTCTGGAAATGAAGATAAGAATTTAATAGAAACATCTAATGGTCTATTTGCTCAACATAAAAAAACAATAACGATAGCTGCTGTGTGCAGACATTATTTAGATTCCAATGTAGTATGGAAGAGGTGGAAAACTGTATTAAATTTTGATAATAAATATATAGAAGTAAATGGAGACGGTAGCAATTATAATTGTATAGATGTATGTGCCCCATGCGGATTGGATCTTAAGAATGAAAAAAGTACTTATTGCAGAGTTTTATCCTATGATGATAGTGCCAATCTGAAAAAAGAAGATTTTTTTTCTGGAACATCTGCTGCAACACCACTTGTTTCAGGGATAATTTCTCTAATGCTTTCAATAGCACCTAATCTAAATTGGTTAGAAGTCAGGAAAATACTTAGAGATACAGCAACAAAGGATAATTTAATTTTAAAAGATTCAAAAGACGGCATTTCTCATTTTAAAGACGGATTTTGTCAAGCATATGGTTATGGAATGGTAAATGCAGAAAATGCTGTAATAAAAGCTGATGGCTACGGACATTATGATTTATCAATTGAGAATGTGGATCAATCAAATTCTAAAAAGATAACAATCACGTTGAAAAACGTAGCGGAATCGAATGTCTCGAGTATAGAGGGGGCGGAATTACGTTGTTTACTTCGTTATGTTTCATCAGATAATCCTCAATTTACATTTCCTGATTTTTGGATGGAAAATAACATTGATACATATTTATTGGACTCAAAAGACATTGAGGCATTAGCAAAAGGAGATAGTGTAGATTATAGTATAAAAAAATCGGAGATTGAAAAATATTTAAAAGCAATTGACAAGAAAAAAGGTATTAAACCTTATTTAATGTTTCATGTAACACCATTTGATAATGGTGATACTCGTGATAATCCCAATGAGAACAATAATCTATATGTTTGTTTGTTAGAATATAATGACACCAAGTTTTTAGATTCAACGGGAGACCATAGATTACAGAAACGATTTGAAAGAACAGATACCCAATTGTCGTGTATTATAAAAATTGAATCTTCAATAGAGGGCTTGGATATAACTGATGATAGGAAGAAACTAACTATACAAATAGAATTCTCCTCCATATCCACATTGGTAGAGGCTTCTTATGTATTTGATGTTGGTACAAATACTTGGCAAGCCGAGCATGAACCTATGGAAGGTATATCTCTACAATGGGATTCTGATAATGGTTACACTCATTGTACCATTCCAATTGGTCAAGATTGTGAAAAAATTATTTTAAATACAGAAATAGAAGGTTATCTAAAAGTATGTACCCACGAACTTCGTAGGAAATCGGCTGTTTTCTCAAAATTCACATCTGCTCTTGTTGAGGATATGGAATTTAGAGAGAAGATATATTTCTTTACTGATTGCGACAATTTGAGCAATACAAAAAAATATGGTGCAATATCAAGTGGGGACACTGATTTCCAAACGGGTTTTGACAGGTATCGTATTACGAATGTGTTTGCGGTGGAAGGAACACAAGAGACGAATTCGGGGAATGGAACGGAAACCACAAATGAGACTAATTCGGAAACCTCAACGCCACATAAGGCGTATGCCGTATGCAAAGG
Source organism: Bacteroidales bacterium (assembly GCA_045599365.1). GTDB lineage: Bacteria > Bacteroidota > Bacteroidia > Bacteroidales > UBA1715 > UBA1715. The sequence continues at coordinate 6,540 of JAZRVS010000127.1, read as the reverse complement.
GAAGATTTTGGTGCAGGAAGACAAAGACGATGCAAGTCTTGTAAATATTGTATTGAAGCCAGAAATGCACTCTTCGAATAACCCGGCAGTAAAATATTTTGTATATCGTGGCATATTGAAATCGTCGTTGTATGAAAGTGATAATAGTCTAAAGACGAATGGTAATTCCGTTGTCTCTTGGATTGAAAAAAACATAAAAGAGCCAGACGGACGGATTCTTGGCATGGAACTGACGAATGATGCGAGTTTTGGAGATGAAGCTTCAATAGACAACGCATTCTATAATTCTGACGGAGAATTTGAACTGCTTACCGTTCCTGCTGGCTGGTGCATAGGCACGTTTGCCGACAATTATATAGGATTTGAAATTTGGTTGGACACTATAGGGTTTAATCCTACATTCTCGATGATTCGTAACCACGAAACCATAATAGCTGTTGAGCAACTGCCGATGAATCCAACTGATGGGGATATTTCCGCGCACAAGGCACAGAAGGAGCAAATATTGAATTTTATGGATCCTGCGGCATATTTCGGAAATCTGTATGACGACAGGATATTTGTGAGAAACACTAATTCGGAGGCATCGAGAGATGGTATAGAATATTCGTTTGAAAAAGTAAAAAAGGAAAATTTGTACACGCAGATTATTGACAATTTCTTGAATAAAAATGTCGTATATATTGACATACGCAATGAATTTAACACCTCGTACAATTATTTTGGAAATTATGGAGAAATAAAGTTAGATGTTATACGTGACAAGGAACAGCAACCTACAACTGAGGTTTGTTATGAAGGTTCTAATTGGCCGATAATAGCGACCACATTTACCCCTTCGTTTGACGACGGAGTTGTAAAAATGGCCTTTAAGAAAGGCGATAACGAAACGCCACTTGCATACGTGGCTATAGGAGAACGGGGACGTACTTTGGCTGAAAAAATAGCACAAGGAAAGACAAATTTTGTGGATTTAACGGCAGAAAACGACGATTACACGGATAATTTCGTGGCGATGGTTGTTCCATTCCGTAAAAATACAGCTCCGAATATGGAGAACACATATATATCAGTTGCTTCATACATGAGAATTGATTATCTGCGGAGAATGAAGCCTAAGACTCCAAACAATCAGGAAACGCAAGAACCGCAGGAACAACAGGAGCCGCAGACACCAGAAAACACGGAAAATCTGCCCGTATGGAAACATCGGGAATCGTCTGCCGATTTGCTATTCCGTCCGATGGATATGAAATTGCCGATTGAAAATGTTACGGAAGGTTTTGTTGTGAAAGTGTATGAAGATGAGGTGTATATAGATGTTCCAGAACATCAGATTGATTATATGGCACGAATGGGCATAGCCCGCGACCCTGACAACACCTATCTGTTTGCCGTGAAATCGGATTTGCATACTAAGAATGCTTTTCAGATGAGCAATCCACGATTTTCCATCTGTTCGGGGGTAAATAAGATAACCAACGAGCAATTTATGAAGTATGTGTTTGGGGGAAATTATGTTAAGAAGGAAGTAGTTTTTCAAAATGAAAAAAACTATGTGATACAATATTCTGGTACAATAAAAAACGATCCTTTTGCGATACAAGATATTGTCATGGGAAAAGAATGTATTATGTTGATATTTTCAAATAAAACATATAAAAAAATACAAGAATATATATCACAACATTGCAACGACCAACCTGCATTTCTTAAATTAAAGCAAAAAGTAGATGAGACATCTTCTTGTACGTATTATTCTATAGAAGCATTTTATTTTGATATACAAGAAGAACGCATGCGTTCTGTTTCTATTCCAGAGATTTATTTGCTATGAGAACTAATCTGTTCATATTGTTTGTATTATTGTTTTGCCAACAAGTTTGTGTGGCACAGCTGTCTGCTTATTATAAACCTGATAAATTCTATTTGTGGCGTGTGTATTGTGGGCTAACTCTTGAGGAAACGATTGCGGAGTTACGAGAAGAGGATGAGCGGTGTATTAATGAATATAAAGATGTAGGGTTAGACAAAGATTGTAGAAGAGACTTCAGAACGAAACGTGTAAAGAGATTAGAAATAGTAGGTCTTGACTATAGGGATTCTATTGGTGATTTTGCAAGATTATTCCCGAATGTAAAAGAACTTCGTATCGTGGAGTTTCGAGAATTGTATGATTTGCAGGGAATAGAGAACTTCAAAAAACTAAAATCATTATTAATACTACCAAATGAACATTATGATTTCGTATTGTCTGGGAATTTTTCACGAATCTATACATTGGACAAATTAGAGAAACTTGAATTAAGCGTTCAGGAGGGTGAAGGGGGGGTTAATACGAATATCTTGTTCTCTTGTCAAAATTATGACTCAATCGTAAATTTGAAAAGATTAAAGATATTTAGCACAATATTTGACTATATAGAACTAAAACCTCAGGTATATTTTAAGCTTGATGATTTGGAATACATTATAGATCCAAAATGTTATTATGAAGATTATTTTAATCGTATATTCACTAGTGGAGCAGATGGAGTGTATGAATTTGGTTCGAAAATAGAGAAAATTTATTTTACAAAGTTTGTGGATTCTTTGAACTATGCCTTCTATCTTGCCACACATACAAAAAATATAACGAGTTTGAGTCGTAAGTTCTTGGGCGAATACGAGTGGAAAGGTTTTGAAAATTACAAAAAGATATGTGATAATCCTTTATACGAAGTGGATTTTAGGTACGCCAATGGAAATCCTGCTATAAAAGGACAATTTGAATATGGAAATTTTACTGGAAAATGGAACTATTATACGCAAAACGGAGATTCTGTAATAGTTGATTTTGATGACCCCAAACAATATAAAAAATTTAAACGTAAAATAATACAGGGCTGTAACGAGAAACATTGGAATAGTGATAACCAATCCTGCAAATATTTTCACTATGATAGTGTGAATCACGTAGCATATTCTTGGAAATTAGAATATTTTGACGATTCGTTAGTGAAATATAATTGTATTATGCGTGATTTGGTAAATCGTACTACGTATGTAGAACAAAAGAATAAATATGAACATTCAAAGAGCTATGATAGCTATGGTGGTGTGAGTAGGCAACGATTATATGAATATTCTTATCGCTCATATCCATGTTGGGGCTGTCCTAATGAAGCGGAGAGTGGTAATGTGGATTTGTACAGGCCAATAATTGATTCTTTGTCAAAACAGATAGAAGAAAAATTAAATATAGTACGAATGAATATTGAGAATTAAAAAAAATAAAACATTGAGTATATGTGTATTTTTAGAGACCCTTCTTCTCAAATAGAAGATAATAATAGTAATAATTCGACGATTGATTATAGAAGCAATCCCAATGCTAATTGGAATACGCTTATGAGTGATACTGAAAAAAAATTGGCGTTACGGGAACTTATAACTATTTATAAGCATTTTAAATCAACAATGGAAGAATATGCAGGAGTAAAAGATTATTTTTCCTTTTTCTATTATAGAAATTTTTTTGAAATGTTGGATGCAAATAATGAATTACAATTCCCCGATAAACCTGAGAGATATGGTTCAGATTATAATCTAATCAATTTAAAAGAGGATGGCTATAACTTTATAAATATGTTACCTCCTGCTATTGTGTATCAGTCTTGTGTTATTTCTTCTATTTTTTTAGTGATAAAACAACTTGCTGCATCTTCGGGATATACACAAAACAACGATAAAAATAAGCCTTATACTTTGACAATCAATAATAATAATTTCAATTGGGTAATATTTAAGTGTTCTAACATTGATAATACAATTATAGAGGTTGTGAAAAATAGATTTTTTGACAACATTCAGCAATCTGTGGATACAATTATAACCGATAGGAATCACATAGCATATTATTATGAGGAGATCTTGTTACGAGAACATTCTATAAAGAACCATGAATTGTATTCATTTTATAGAGCTAATTTTTTTGAACTATTAACAAATCCCCAAATATCTATGGGTATGGACTGGAATAACCCAAAGAACAGTAAATCGAGGAAATATGAATTCTTAACATTTTTAACGTCTTTTTTTGCTGGGACAAAAAGTGAAGAAGAATTAAAGTCAATTATTATTAATATATACAAAAGTACAAATTCTAACGCAAATTCTAACGCAAATACTAACTATAAAGATATTGATTCAATAAATAAAGTATTTATAGAATATTATGCACGTTATTATTATTATGCTCTAACAAATAGAACCATTAACAATGCCTCTGACCGCCCAAGAACAATTATTATTGCCTATGGAGATGGGTCTTCTACGGTTGGATTTTTAAACATTAAAGATTTGGGTTGTGTGCTATTTAACTTTCAAAATACAGTAACAGAAAAATCTATACGTCTTTCCAGAAATGAACAGATGCATTTTCATGTTTTTGGATATAATCCTGCCTACCCAGAAGAAGAATCTCCATATAAACATATTTATACGTTAAAAATCAGAGATAGTACAGGATTTGAATTGCCCCTAAAGTTTGAGGGAACCCGTGATTGTAAGAACGGGTTAAAACCAAAGCGTTTGGGAAAAAATAATTCTACTTGTTATTATACCTCACCTTCATATGATTTACCCACAGACAATAATATAATTGACAACGACAGATACACAGATTTCTATTATTTCAACGGCAATCAAAACGAAAGAATTGCTCGTTTTGACAATAGTGATAATATATTGAAAATATATAAGGAAGACGTAACTGTTGATTTTGATATTAAACCCGAGGATCCCGATTTGGGAATTGATGAAATAGTTTTTATTGCAACCGTTGCTCCCGATAATTTTTCAAAAAGATATAATTTGATTTATTTTAATGAATTTGATTCTGGTAAATTTGAATTGACACAAGAAGAAATACAAGAATTGTATAGACAAAACAAACAAGCATTTGATACTATTTTTGACAATTTAAAAAATAAAGATTTTTCTTTTTATGTTGGAATGGGAGATACTTCGACTATTACAGGAGAATTTGTTGGTAAAAAAAGTTCTAATAATTATGAATACTCTCCAAACGATATAGTGGCAGACACTCAGTATTCTTTTTGTTATTACTCAAATACTCCAGAAATTTCGTGTAAAGCTGCTGAGGCATTATATAAAGAATTACGAAAAACACGGGTACTAATATATAATGATTATGTAAACAAGAAAATCTGTATATCTATTGTGTCTCATACAAGTCCTGTCGTGATAGATTTCAACGATTTGTTTAACTCAAGTTATACACCTCCAAATATGTCAAGGCCTGATTATGATGATTTAATTAATCGTTTTACTAAATATACGGTAAGTAGTGACGATCAAAGACCGTCTCAAAATCAGGTGTTGGCTATGTTGCGTTCCATGGGGATGTTTGAGGCAATTTATAGTATTTTATATGTAAAAGCGAACAATGATGCTTCAGTTATTTCAAAATTAAACGCTTTGAAGGAAAACGTTTCTTGTATGGATCGTACAGGAACTGTGCGTGGTCACGAAGAATTAAACTTGGAAATTCCCCTGTTTTTTGAAGACTATGATTCTTATAAATGGTATAAAAACGAAGATGATTATAATAAATATCTTCATGGTGAATATAATAATCTAAACTTAGAATAAGGATATATGCCACTACGAATAACCATATTGTTTATAGTATCATTCCTTTGCACCACGGCAGTGGCGCAGATGGACAAGGACGGCAATTTCCATTGGGACGAGTTGTACACGCCCGATGAGGTTTTGGAGCTTGATATGTCGTTGCCGAACAAGGTGGAAGTTTCTGCAATAAAAAACAGGGAACGGGTGAAATATGTGAAGTTGAAATGCTACCCGTGGATAGAGCATATACCGTTTACCCCCGAAGATTTTCCGAATATCGAGGCGTTGAGGATAGAAAGTTTCCTTATTCAGGGATTGAACGGCATTGATGGTTTCAAGAAAATCAAACGTTTGGAAGTGACTGATATTGAAGGACGTGGTCCTGCACGAGCACTGTTACGAACAAATCTGCCTTGTGTTTCCAATCCAATTTGGAAAATGACGTGGTTGGAAGAATTACGGATAAAAGGTATTGACATTCTTGTTACCGAAAATAGTATTTCTAAACTAAGGAGTGTTAAATATTTGAATATCGATATCTTTAATGAGTTTTACGGATGTAGTTTTTTTGATGAATTTGAGAAACTTGCTTCGTTGAAGCAAATTTATTTTGGAAAAGAAGGTGCAAACCTAACATTGTATCTGGCAAAGACTTTTTCAGAAAAAGGCATAGACGTAGTAGGTACGTTTGATGTAGATAAAATTAGCTCAACAATAGTAACAAAAGACGAAGACAGTTATCCTAACGATATTGAATGGAACGAAATAATTAGATACAGACCTTGGGGGGCTAACTATAATAGGAATAAGCCTATATATGTGTATGATAACACAGAAGACGACATCACTATGTATGTAAAGAGACAAGACGGGAAAGTCTGTTTTATTAAATCACAATGGAAA
>JAZRVS010000126.1:0-1646 GCA_045599365.1 Bacteroidales bacterium | reverse complement strand
GGCATTCCAACCTATGCTTGTCACACAGTTCGGGATTGTCACGCTTGTCAAACCACTGCATCCTTCGAAGGCATAGGCACCAATGCTTGTCACACTGTCGGGGATTGTTATGCTTGTCAATCCACTGCATCCATAGAAGGTATGTGAATCTATGCTTGTCACACAGTTCGGGATTGTCACGCTTGTCAAACCACTGCAATAAGCGAAGGCCTCATTACCTATGCTTGTAACACTGTCGGGGATTGTTATGCTTGTCAAACCACTGCATCCATAGAAGGCACCAATACCTATGCTTGTCACACTGCCGTCATCAGGGATAACACTATTTTTGCAACCAAACAATAATGTTTTGCTTGCTGTTTCAATAAGTCAATTGCCAGCACTGTGATTTTTGCTATTGCCACTTGCAACGGTTATACTTGTCAATCCACTGCATCCAGAGAAGGCATATTTACCTATGCTTGTCACACTGTCTGGTATCGTTATGCTCGTCAAACCACTGCAATTATAGAATACATAACTCGGGATTGTCTCAACTTTATCACCAATAATGACAGCTGCAAGTTTTGTGCAACCACTGAATATAGGATAACTTGAAGAACCTGCCGTTGTGCAATTGATTGCATTCCAATTTACCGTTGTCAAGCCACTGCAATCTCGGAAGGCATAATTACCTATGCTTTTCACACTGTCCGGTATCGTTATGCTTGTCAAACCACTGCATCCCCAGAAGGCACTTGAACCTATGCTTGTCACACTGTTGCCTATGGTCACGCTTGTCAATCCACTGCAATTAGAGAAGGCATCACTGCCTATGCTTGTCACACTGTCTGGGATTGTTATGCTTGTCAATCCACTGCATCCATTGAAGGCACTCCTACCTATGCTTGTCACACTGTTGCCTATCGTCACGCTTGTCAAGCCACTACATCCAAAGAAGGCATAATCGCCTATGCTTGTCACACTGTTGCCTATCGTCACTCTTGTCAAACCTCTGCAATATTCAAATGCACCTTCCCTGATTTCTTCCACACCTTCGGGAATTACGACAGTTTGAATTGAAGTGCATACGCGAAATGCATATTCCCCAATGCTTGTCACTTCTTCGGGAATCACTAAATTCGTCACCAATTCGCCGTTGAGATACAACTTCTCTGCATAAAGCAACGGATTGGCCGCTATATTGTCAAACGATATATTGCACCATGCTGCAATGTCTGTGATATAAACAGCGGTTAAACTACTGCATTCAAAGAAGGCATCTGAACCTATGCTTGTCACACCGTCTGGGATTGTTATGCTTGTAAGTTTGCTGCAATTTTGGAAGGCGCTTTGATAAATCACTTTCGTATTTGGATTTATTTCACAACTTGTGATTAATGTAATTTTTGCCTCCATCAAAACAACATATGGATTTGTATCATTTCCAAGATAATATGCATTGTCATATTCATTATAAACAAGTTTGTCACATCCATCGAAGGCACCATTACCTATGCTTGTCACATAATCAGGGACAACAATTGACGTCACTGTTTTATCTTTAATTCCTGTAATCGTGCAAGTTGTATCGGTTGAAGTGAATTCAAAATTGCTCATTTCTTCAACGGCTTGCCAATTCGCCGTATAATTTCTATTGCCATAAC
>JAZRVS010000125.1:0-14054 GCA_045599365.1 Bacteroidales bacterium | reverse complement strand
ATTCTTAATTCTTAATTCTTAATTCTTCTCTCCTGCCTCTAATTTTTCTTCTCTTTTTTTTTGTTTTTCCTTGTTAGTTTTCATATATTTGAAACCTATGGTATGTAGTATTTTTGCAGGTGTTTTGCAGAAGCGTGCTGTTTCTTGCAACTCCCATTGGTAAAGCATTACCGCCAAAATTAAAATTTTGTGTAACCATGCAAAACGGTTTTGTGCATCCGTTCTGCATAAAAATATAAGAATTATGAAATGTTTGGTTTCTAAAAATTCGGTTTTCAAAAGTGCTATCCTAACACTTGTTGGTGTGTTGTGCTTTGCGGTGGTAGGATTCTCTGGTGAAGGGACGTGGGGAGGAATTACGGTGGAAACGGAAGATCCGATATCTGTGGAGTATAATAATGCTAATGGGTATTTTAGCCTTTATGCTTATAATGACTGGTGGGCGGATAAGAGTGTGACGGTGAGAGTTAGTGGTTCGTTAATTACTTCAGTTTCGTGCATTAAACAGCCCGTAGCATCTTATAGTAGCGGCGACAATGGAAACCAAAAATTTATTTTATCTGTTAATGGTGGTGTTGCTAAAGGGTCGCTTAGTACCCATGTGTCTAGTTCTAATAAATTAAATATTTATTTGAAATTTATGGATGGAACTTTATATTACTCAAGTGAACCGATAGTTTTAGGTCCTCAAATTTCGGGAACACCAGCGATTTCGACATCGTCAAATTTTTATTGTGATGATGCAAGGCCAACATTGTCTTATACTGGAGGAGTAACGGTAACCAATGCAGCCGATGGGTTTCCAAAATATGACTGGTATAATAGTTCCAATACGCTCATTGCAACCACATCAGATCCAGAATGGACGGCTACAAGAACGGGAACATATTATTGTGTTGTGAAAGGTGATGCAAGTACCGCTTCTGCTCATTCTAATATGGTTGTTTTGTCATCGCCAACGGGCTTAATCTTTTCAACAACAGAGAATAGTTTGGAATTTGAACACAATTTGTGTCCAAGTGCTGATGCGCCAATAAAAACATTTACGTTTACACGTAAAAGTGGGTGCGACAATGTTGATGCTGCCGATGTTAATTCTCTTGTCAGTATCGTTGGAACCGACGCTGCAAAATTTAGTAAAAGCGTTAGAAAAACTGCTACTGGAACGTATGAAGTGACCGTTACTTGTGTTAGTACGGAGGCAGGAACATTCGATGATGCAAGTTTGGTTATTTCCGAAGGAGGGGAAATGGTTAGTGTTGATTTAAGTGCCACGGTAACTAAACCAAGTATAGCACTTTCTTCGTCATCATTAACCTTAACAAACGAAAATGGCGCAACACCGAAAGTAGAAACAATAACCGTTACCAGAAATAATTCCTGCGCCGAAGTTCAGGTTACAAACTCAAATTCAACCGATTTTGAAGTAGTTAAAGTAGATGACAATACGTTTACTATTACGTATAAAAATAACACATACGATTCAGAGGCGAGTCCTGCAACGGGCACAATTACTTTCTCAAGTGATGGTGCTACCAGCCAAACATTGATGGTCGAAGGTTCTGTTTCTGCTTGCTCGGAAACAGCGGTGGCAACATTTGATTTTGATAGTCAAGATTTCGGTACGTTGTCTAATGGAGTAGAATTATCAACGACCAAAACTTATTATAAGGGTAGCAGTATTAGTGGGGCAAGTAGTGGTCCATATTGGTGGTCTAATATGAAAGAGTTTGTTGGCGGGAGTTCGAATAGAGTTTTGTTTAAAGACAGTGGTGATTTATTAAAAATAACGGGCTTGTCTTCTGAAAATGTATATAGAATTTCTATGCTTGTTGGTTCTTGTAATACTTTATATGGTGATGCTTCTTTTAGTTATACATTGGGCTCAACAACCGATACTATTAAAAGAAAAAATGGTGCTGTAGCAAGATCAAAAACAATTTCAACAATATTGAACAATTCAACGTCTGTGAATTTATCTGTAACAGGTTCAATGACGTATGTTGACGACATCGTCGTTATAAAATTATGTCCTCCAGACGTACGATTTACGGTAGCTAATGAATGCACAGAAGGAGCAATGACGTTCACGGCTCAAGCAAGTGTTATGTCGGCTTCTACAATTGCATCATACCAATGGTACAAAGATGGCGTTGCTATTTCGGGAGCGACATCGGCAACATTCACTCCAGCTATTACCTATGCAAAAGGGAGTCTTATTACGGTGAAAGTTACCGATGATTTGGGTATGACAGCCGAATCAAAACCATACGAATACGATTGTGGTGCAACTATAGAAAGTGTTACACTTGATGCAACAAGCGATTTCTATTGCGCTGGAATGACGATAACTGCAACAGTGGTCGCAAGTTGCGATGAAGGCTATCCTCAATATGAATGGTACAAAGATGGAATTAAGATTAACGGAGTTACAACCAACACGTACCAACCGTATGATGCTGGTACATATACTGTGCGAGTATATGCCGATGCCACTAAATATAAAGAGGCTTCAGAAACTTACGTCAAAAAAACGCCAACAATCGTCGCTCAAGATGAGGTTGCTTTTGAAGCAGAAAAGGATAGTGAAGCAAAACAAAAAACAATAACAGTTTCTCTCGATAATTCTTGTAGTACGTTGGAAGCTGAAATAACTGGTGGTAATGCAAGTATGTATAGCGTTACAGATAATCACGATGGCACTTATACAATCACTTTTACACCTAATTCAACCAAAGATACATATCCTGCTACTCTCGTTTTCAAATCAGCTGATGGCCTAGTAACAAAATCGGTTACGTTGAATGGTAAGGTTTTGAATTGTGTGGGAGAGTCTATCGCATCGTTCGATTTTGATAGTAAAGGATTGGGAAGCACGGAAGGTGGTGTAACACTTTCAGTTTCTTCTTCTTTATCAAGTAAAGATCAGTGGAATACTGGATATCATGTTGGGTCTGATAAGGTGTTCACAGCAGAAAATGGTGCAAGACAAGGTGTATCAGGAAAAAGTATTCAATTTTATCTTGATCAGAATGACGGAAATAATCTGTTGTCTTTCACTGGAGGTTCACAAATAATAGACGAAACAATGTATTCTATTAGTTTCTTAATAGGTGAAAATGGCGATCATGGAACTGCAGGAAATTTATATGCAGAAGTTTCATTGAATGGAAGTAAGGTCGGAGATATATATCATCAAAGATCTGCAGTCGTAAATAAAGTTATTAGTGGAGCAGATTTAAAAAGTGGCGTTGGAATAGATATTACAAGAACTAATAATATAAATGGGCATGAAAGTGTTTATTATATTGATAACATATCAATCGCTAAAGTTTGTCCTCCAGAAATAAAACTTGTCTCAGTAGATGCGTGTGATGTTAATTCTGAGGTTGTTGCTATGGCGGAACAAGGTACTGCTGCAATAAAACAATATGATTGGTATATAATAGATGGAGCTGATGATGATGAGCCTGTGGAAACTCATCCTTCTAGTTCCGATATGGACACCTATACTCAAACAGCGGAAATTGGTCATGGAAAAACTATAAAAGTTGTTGTTACTGACGAAAATGGTATAACTGCTGAAGCTTCTGTTGTTGTAAATTGTGGACCAGAAATTGAAGATATTACAGCACCTGCGAAAATTTGTCCTAATACTGATTTAACAATGTCAGTTCCAAACATAACTGCTCAAACTGGAGATATAAAAGCTCAAGGTTGGGAGATTTCTCAAAATGAAAATGCTGCAAGTGAAGATTGGACGACTGTAACATCATTAAAAGATCTTTCTGGCGATTATGACGATTGGTACATTCGTTATTTTGCTGTGGATGATAAAGGTAGAGGCAAGAGCAACGCAGTTCAAATTACTATGTTTGATGCTCCAACAATAGGTGATTTTTCTATAGAGAATATTTGTCAGGGGGAAACATTCACGCTCACGGGGAAAGAACCTACGGTAGTGTACTCTGATGGGGAGAAAAATCCTTCCGCAAGATGGGAGTATGCAACAGAAAGTGATTTCTCCGATAAGGATGAATTAACAGAATCAATAGTCCTTAGTCAGGATACATATTATGTACGATACGTTGCTTCAGATTGTGCGAATTATTATTCTGAAGTTAAGGAAGTGGAAGTTTACACTCCTCATATCGAGGTTAAGTATGCTAACGATACATATTATCGTACAGCAAGTTCATTACTTCCTATAACGGAAGAACCAACTCTTGAACATCCTTGTGTAGATGGTCCATATACTTATGCTATAGCAAGTGGTAATGGGAATGGTTACTTTACTATTGATCCAACTACGGGTGTTATATCATTAACAGAAGCTGCAAAGAGTGCAAGCGTTGGAGAGTATCCTATTACGGTAACTGCAACAAATGGAAGTATCACATCAACTCCAGTGCCACTTACTATTACCATTTCTAACGATCCAGAATTGACGTTGGATTGCTCTTCTTCTGAAACATACTATGTATATTCAAAATATCAAAAACTAGAAATTGATAAAGAATTATCCAGTGCGTATGTGAATGCCGATGTTACACTTGAATTGACGGGCGATGTCTCAAATTTTGAATTATCATCATCGTCAGTTCTAGGAAATTCGGTGCAACATGTTTCTATCTCAAATGTTGGAGATTTTTCAAGTGCAGGAACATACACCATAACGCTAACAGCAACAACGGAGGGTGAAGGTTCTTTAAGTAAAGAATGTGAAATGTCTGTAATTGTAGAAAATTTAGACCTTTCAAGCGAAAAGAAAGATCAAATGGTTTGTGGTGGTATAGCAGAAACATTGTCAGTTATAGTTACAGGTGAAGATCAAACGCACTTGCCTTTGTCATACCAATGGTATAAAGGAACAACTGCAGTTGCTGGTGCAACAAGTAAGGACTTTACACCGACAGTAGATGGTGTTTATAGTTGTAAAGTCTCTCTTGATGGTGAGGTGATTTATACATCAGAGTCTTCGGATGTGAAATTTGCACCAAATTCTCCAATTGTCACATTTAAGGGTACAGTTCCCGACGAAGTGTATTGCTCTCAGGAAATTCCTTTGGAATTGTCTATAGTTGACAAAAACAATAATGACCTTTCTTCGTTGTACAAAATGTTCACATGGGAAATGGACAGCACTCTTATGAGAGTAACTTCAAATGGAAAGAATACATTCACATTTGATTGTTCGCAAGATGCTGGTAAATCAGTAGAATTGTCGGTAACATTCTCTGACCCAGATAATGGTTGCGAATATGTAGTATCAAAAACAGTATCGGTAAAAGCATTTGATAAAGTGTATTACTATTGTGGTTCAACGGGAAGTTCATCAAACTTAACGGACGTAAATAATTGGTGTACAGTTGAAAATGCAAATACAAGTAGTTGTACTCATCCAGTTAATTTTACTACAGCAGGTTGCGAATACATTATTAATAAGAATGGAGTAGAATTGTTATCAGGACAAACGTGGAATGTTGGAGGTGATGGTACAAAAATTACAGCAGGTAATGGTATATGGGAAAATAATGTAACGTCTGTTAATGGATGGAGTCAGTCTGGTATTAAATCAAATAATAGTGATAAAGGCTTGAAGTTGAGTATAGGAAATGGAGAATATTGGAAAGAAAATACGTCCGAGAAGTTAGGAAATGTTGCCAGAACAGACTATCGTTCTGTGGCACAAACAGTAAAAATTTCGGGGACAATGAATCTTGCTGATGGGGTATCTATTGATGTTACTGCAGGTACGAATTTAGAAATAGCAACAAATTTGGGAAATCCAACTATAGGTAATTGTACTGTAGATGAACTTGTCGTTAATGACAATAGTAATATGTGGGTACGTCCAGGTTCTATGGTAACATATTCGGGCGCAGGTGCAGAAAAAATACAGGATGTCACGTATAGCAATATATTCATAAATACTTCTGGTGATGTAACATTCCCTAAAGGTGTGGTTGAAGTAAAACAAACATTAAAATATGATCAAACTCCAGCATCAGTAACTACTACGGGTAATACAGTTTTATATTCGGGAGCTGTTGACCAATTGATAGAACCAATGACTTACAATAATCTTGATGCTGAAAATGCTACAAATAAAACATTGGGTGGAAATGTTACGGTAAATGGTGTATTAACTGTTGGCTCTGGAGCTACTTTAAATGGTGGTGCAACGAATAATGTTTTAACAATGACAGGTTCGGGTGACGTAATGAATTATAATGGTAAATTCAAAGCGGGTAACTCAACTGTTAGATATACAAATTCTGCAAGTACCGAGGTTGAAGCTTTACATTATTATAATCTTGATATAAGCGGTGGTGAAAGAGTTTTACCAAATGGGGGAACTGTTGGTATTGCTGGTACGTTCACACCATCCGAAGATGCAATTGTTACGGGTAGTACGGTTGAATTTGATGGTAAATTATCTCAAACGTGTCCTGCATTTACTTTTGACAAGTTGCTTATCAATAATACTGCACCATCTGAACCAACTATAACATTGACAGGTGACGTAAATGTAACGGGTCATTTGATATTCCAAAATGGTATTGTAAAACCATCTAATGAAAATACATTGACTGTTACCAATGGAAACTCAAATGCTGTTGGTGGGGGTAACAAATCATCATATATTGAAGGTAAATTAACATGGAATTTGCCACCAAATGCCGATGGTAGTGATCAAGCAACTACATATCTCTTCCCTGTTGGAACACCTGGGTTGGGATATAATCCATTGATTTTAACTACTTTGACAACAGGAACGAATCCAGTTGTTACTGTCGGTGTTGAATCGGGAGAACCATTGCCATACGATGGTAGTGTAACAGCTATTTCAAATTTGACGTGGACTATTGATGGAAACGCAGACTATACCACGGGAGCAGTATCGTTGTACAATACTAATAATACGTACAATTTCATTGCATATACCGAAAATAAAGACAATAGTATAAAATCGGTACATGGAACACAATATGGTAGCGATTTACTTCGTTCCGATGTATCTGGTTCTGGGTACTACACGGTGGCAAAACAAAGTTTGTCTTCAAATACATATTATTATGATTGCTCAAAAAATGGGGATATAACAGATATACATAATTGGTATACAGCTCCTAACGGAAGTGGCGAACAAGCAACTGATTTTAGTGAAGGCTATACGAGTTGGGTAATCCAATGTGATGCAACAATCAATTCTGCTAGTAGGTTTGAAATTACTGGTCCAAATGCGGTTGTGAAAATAGAAAAATCAGCAAACTTAACGGTTGGTAGTTCAGCAATATTCTCAGAAATACTTATAAAATCAAATTCAACATTGACAACGGTCGCAGGGAAGGATTTAACTGTACTTAACTCTATGACAATGGAGTCGAAGTCAACTTTTAATAATGCAGGAATTTCTAACATTTATGTACCTTCTTTGGCTATAAATAGTGGAGCTAAGGTTATAAACCAGAAAGGCGCAGAATTCAATACTTTTGGTACTGATTTGTCTATTTATGCAGAAGGAGAAGGAAACAAAGTTTACTATGGTGAATATCAAGAACAGTATTTTGGGCACTTCTTGAATTATGGCGCTGTTAAGATGGTGAATGGAGCATTGTATATGAAGGGTATTTCAGCACAATTAATGAACGCTAATGGAGCTGTATGGAAAATAGATAATTCTGGTGATCCGAGTAAAGAAATTACATTTGAATGTGTGGATTTCCGTTCTGGAGCATCTGGTGCTTATGTTGATTTGCAGTGCGGTTCTGCTTTC
Source organism: Bacteroidales bacterium (assembly GCA_045599365.1). GTDB lineage: Bacteria > Bacteroidota > Bacteroidia > Bacteroidales > UBA1715 > UBA1715. Next base: position 6,274 of record JAZRVS010000125.1, on the reverse strand, counting down.
TATGCAAAGAATTCAGATGTGATATTACATTATTATACAGATGATGGAAAAACATCACAAATAGGTATTGCTGGAGATTTTGTGGTAGAAGATGGAAACTTGGAGATAAAACGTTATGCACAAGGTGGTGGACATTTTACAATACAACAAAGTTGTGGTACGATGATAGTAAATGATACAGACAATTCTGGTGATGGTTTATTGGAATTGATCGGAACTGGAGGATCTGGATTACACGTTGCGGGAACACTTTATACAATGGGTATCGTTACGGCAACAGAACAAGCTGGAAACCATTTGGAAATTCAGCCTGGTGGGTTCGCATTTATCGGAAACTTAGGCGCTGTAATGTCTGATAAATCATGGGAATACGATATCCAAGTACAAGACAAAGGTACTTTATATTATTGTGGAAACAGAACGGCAGGACAGGACAATGTGGGTAAAAATCAGGGTTATATGTGTTATGCGTCAAGTTACTATGATAATGGTGCCGATGACCCTATTTCTCAAGGTGACTTTACAAGTCCTACACCAGGTACATACCGAGCTTGTTTTGAAAGTATGGAATCGTGTCAAGCTGCATTTGATGCAGGTGTTGATACCAAGACAGGAATATTGTTGCCAATAGAACTAACAATGTTACATGCGGTATGTAACGAAAACAATGAAGTAGAAATTCGTTGGCAAACTGCTTCCGAAACGAACAACGAATACTTCACAATCCTTCGTTCATTCGATGGTGTTCATTTCGAAGAATTGGATATTGTGTGGGGTGCTGGTACCACAACAGAATTCCACAACTACGAATACATCGATAAAGATGATAATGATGGTATAGTGTACTATAAACTTCGTCAAACCGATTACAATGGAGAATATACAGAGTCTAAGGTAATTGCAGTTCAAACGTGTGGACCAAACGCACAATTCCGAATTGCAGAAGATCAGATAGATATCTTCTTCAAACATCCAGAAGAAAATAGTTTTGTGGTTATCACATCAGTTACGGGACAGATATTCTATTCAAAATCGTTTAAGAATATTGAAGCTGCACGAATTGCTGCACCACAACGAAAAGGTGTTTACATTATTTCCGTAATTGATTCAAAAACAATCACAAGCGAGAAATTTATACGATAATACGTCTCTATACAATTACGTAAATGTGTCAAAGGGCAGGCTTCAAACCTGCCCTTTAAAAAATAAAGATGAATAGAGAAATAGTCCATATTATTCAAGAATATTTCAAATCGCAACCAATAGAGAAAGCATGGCTATTTGGCTCGTTTTCTCGTGGCGAGGAGTCTAAAGATAGTGATGTCGATATCTTGGTTACATTCGTTAAAAATGCAAAGATAGGATTTCGTTTTGCGGGAATTGTTTGTGAATTAGAGAGCTTATTACATCGTAACGTTGATATGGTTGTCGAAGGAGATTTGCTACCTTTTGCGTCAGAGTCGGTAAATCGTGATAAAATTTTAATATATGAAAGATGTAATCAGAGATAAGGGACGATTGGAACACATGCTTTCGGCTATAGATAGAGTCTTTGAATTTACACAAGGTTTATCAAAAGAGTCTTTATCAAACGATGTCCTACGACTTCACGCAACAATTTATAATGTCCAGATAATAGGAGAAGCAGTCTATAAATTGACAGACGACTTCAAAATTTCCCATCCTCAGACGATGTGGGTACAGATAGAAAAAATGAGACACATATTGGTACATGATTATTATCACATCAATATGGACGTATTGTGGATTGTTGTAACAGAGGATTTGAAACCATTACAGGAACAAATTAAATCATATTTGGCGGAATAATTCCATGTAGGTATCACATATAGTTATCAGTTGCTCTGTTATCCTATAGAAGCCGTCACCCTGAGCGATAGCTCTCCAACGAAGCGTTTCATAATTCGTAATTCTTCTCTCTTAACTCTTAATTCTTAATTCTTAATTCTTAATTCTTAATTCTTAACTCTTAATTCTTAATTTCCTACTATGTTTTCCTATGTGTATATTATTCCGAAAATATTTGCATTCAGGAAGAAAAAGTGTTATTTTTACACTATGTAAAATAAAAAAAATGTCTATGAAAAAAGTTTTATTATTTGTATGTGCTTGTTTATTCTCTATGGGAATGTTTGCACAAGTAAAAACCATTGATGTTGATGATGTAACATTGACTAATAATGGTGAAAATTATCAATCACAAGAAATTATCTTTACATTAGATGCTCCTATTGCAGTTGACGACGTTGTGAGTGTTTCGTTGAGTGGAAAAATTAGTGATGCAGTAGATGGTTTGAAGGCAGTGTTGATAGAATGTTCTACCGCAAATTCATGGGGATGGGATGCCCTAAGTGATTATCAGGAAATTAGTGGTGCTTTATCAAAAGGTGATATTGTGGATATAGATTTTGACTTAAAAGCAACGTCAGTTTCTATTGGTAATGAGATTCGTTTGTATTTTATGACAACGAATGCTCCTGTTGCTGGTGTTAGCTCTATTTCTATAAATGGTACAGGTGTTGCACCAGAACCAGCATACGAAGATCCAGTATTAGGTGTGCTTGCATCGGTTTGGGGTGCTGGTAACAAAGTGGAAGGAAAAACAATGACATTCGGGGAATCTGATTCAGGTATCGGTTTTGCTAATTATGATGCTTCAGGATTTAACTTTGGTGATAATGTCTCTTTGTCTATCGTGTTAGAAGAATTTCCAACTTGGGCAACATACGGACAAATTGTAGTTGTTGATTTAAACAACAATAATTCAACTGTTAAATTTGAAGGTGCAACTGCTGTCATAGATTTGACTGCTATTGAAGGTGGTATTAAACAAATTTACCTTCAATGTGGTGGTACTGGTAATGTAACATTGAAAGAAATTACATTGTCAAACGAAACTCCTATAATTCCAGAAGAAGCCTATGTTGATCCTATTTTAGGCACTCTTGCTCCTGTGTGGGGTGATGGAAATGCTGTAGCTGGTAAAACAATGACATTCGGTGAATCTAATTCGGGTATTGGATTTGCTAATTATGATGGAGGCTTTGATTTGTCTCAATATGAATCTATTACAATTGAATTGGAAGAATTTCCAACTTGGGCTGAATATGGTCAAATTGTTGTTATGTCAGGTGCAGATGGAAAAACATCCTCTATGTTTGCTTTTGAAGGAACTGTTGCAACTGTGATTTTGGCAGAAATAGATGGTAATGCTATTCAAATCTACTTACAATGTGGTGGAACGGGTGATGTAACTCTTAAGGAAATTACATTCAATGAAAAAGGTTCTGAAACAGCGGTAGAAAATGTAGCAGGAGATTCATTCTCTATTGAAGGTGGTATGGTTTTCTCTAAAGGAACTATCAATGTGTATGATATCAATGGTAAATACTTACAGAGTTCAGATAAAGAATTAAATGTTAACAATTTAAATTCTGGTTCATATATCATCAACGCTCAAGAAGGTTCAATCAAATTTGTAAAATAATCATTTCGTACGTGCGTAGCACATACGTTTGAATTTATTGAAGGGGCAGGTTTCAAACTTGCCCCTTTTTTTGTTATGGATATCAAACTGATTATTCCCGTTTGGAAATTGCTATTGGTAGAAAAAGTTGGTAATGATATACATCTTGGCAATAATTTAGTTGTCAGTTACCAATTATCAGTTGTCAGACGAATCTCTTTGAGTAATTGATGTATTATTATGAAAAACAAACTGAAAACTGACTACTAATACCTAATTACAAATGAGTATATGAAAAATGGTCTTCGTGAGCGCTCACGATGGCTCATTTCCATAAAAAAAACGACCTGCGTGAGCGGTTTCGCAAGGGGAAATTTTACACAATAGCCAAAAGAATAAATGATATAGAATCAACGAATCAATAAGTTGTTCTAATTGGTTGAAATTCTTTTAGTTACAATTTATCAAATTCGCTTTATAGTAGTTTTTTTGATTACTATTATTCCATTAATTTTTCTAATACTTCATCCCAACTATGGCACAATTCCAGTTGAGAAATATCAACGCCAATGGCACGTAAGTCATTCTCGTTGCATTGTGATTCCAACTCTGGTAATTGCAACCATATTTTGCGACCTTCAAAAAATCCTGCACCATTACGAGCCATATTATCGTCAATTAGTGCATAGCCTTTGAATAGGTCTTTATGATGAGAAAAATTCACTTTTTTGTAGAGCATTCCATTTTCTACATTGCTTGTTGGAAAATATCGTTTTACCCACGCAAGTTTGTCATTCAGTACGGTGGGATTATTCCATGAACCAGTGGTAAGAATTTGTATATCGTACTTCTCGTTAAGTTTTGCCACTGCTTCTTGTGCTCCAACAACTGGTTCCATAAGTGCAAAAATACCTGGTATATCGTCGCTATACTGATGAAGAGCTAAGAGTTCTTTTGGCATTTTGTCAATTCCCGATTGAAAATCAACAAGGACATTGTCCATATCAATGTATAAGATTGGTTTACTCATATATATTCATAATTCCGTTAAATACTACTATTTGTATTAATAATATGCAGTTGATTTGCTACAAACTCAACAATTGCAAAGGTATAGAGATTTTTTGTTTTTCTCGGTATAGCAAAAAAGCACCTACATTTCTGTAGATGCTTTTGGGTGGGCCCTGCTGGGCTTGAACCAGCGACCACCTGATTATGAGTATTTGTGTTAAAATGTATTATTTGTTAATAATCAATGTGTTAGAATTTATTCTTTTGAAAACTGAAAGTTTTACTGAAAGTTTTTACAAAAAAACAGCTCGTCAATTTAATGACGAGCCGTTTTTAGTATGTTTTATGATTATTGAACGGAAATCTCTCCGTTACCACCAAATCTATTCTTAATTGCGTGTGCTTTCATATCTTCAACAACGATTGACGTATCTACATCGTGTTCAAATTCCTGTGAACCACGGAAATTACCCTCTTTGGTACATTGGAATACATACACGTAAGATTTAGAGCTATCTAATTTTCGTAAATCTTCTGGTTCGTAACCTGCTGAATTAACAGAATCAATGAAAACAACATCGTAACCATCGAAATTTTTTGGCATAGTATCAACAACAAATAAATTGCGGTGATGAATGTTGAAACGACGCATTTTTTCTTGTAGCGTGTAGCCAAATTTCTCTTCGTCGGCAACATACAACACTTTTTTCCCAAGTTCAGCAAGATATTGTGCAAGTTGTAATGACAGAGACGATTTTCCACTGCCAGCTTTACCATAAATCATAATCTTAAAAGGTTCCGATGGCTTACCAATTAACTTGCCAAATTTTCCAGAGAATGATAGAATTTTGAATTTTTTTGCTAAAAATTCTGTGCTTCCAACAGCAGATCCACTTTTACAACCTTTCATTGAAAGTCCAGCTACTCCATAAAGTCCTGCAAGTGTTTGTGCAGAAACTTCTGGCGTCTCTGTTTTATCTTCGAGATAGTTTTTAATTGATTTTTTAATTGCGTCTATCTCGTTTGATAGATTCCCATTGAAATCACTCTTTTCGATGCTTTTTTGCAATGCTTTTGCTTTTTCTTTCACTCCGCTTTTACCTTGAATTGAAAGATATTGTTTTATAAATTTTGCATCTGGGGCAATTTTGTAATTTTTGTAGATTTTTTCTAAATCATCAATGTTGACAATGTTGATTGTCCTGTCGCCAGACACATTCAAAATCTTGATTAAATTGCTTTGAATGGTCATAATTTCGGTGGCGTATTGCGATGTTTTACGAATACGTTTCTCTATGATAGCCTTTTGTAAGGACGACAGCATAGAGCGTACTTTTTCTTTTACAGAAGATACGTTTTTACCGTTAAGGCTTGCGTATCGTTTGATAAAACGTACCTCCTCGCTAACTTTTTCTACATATTCTCCAGAAAATTCTTTTTTGGTCTTCGGTTCTTTTGTTTTAGGCTCTTTTTTCGCTTTTGGCGACTTTTCTTTTTGTGGAGTTGCTTCTTTGGGACTTGCTTCCAACTCTTTATTCACCCGAGAAATAAAAGTATTCAAAAGTCCTTTTGCTTCGTCGTCTAAAAAGTCTTTATATTCTTCAAAAACTTCGGCTGTTTCCAAAAAACCGTTGGTATGGGCCTCAAATTAAATCATACCAATTGAGTTGCCCGACAAAACACCTTTGAAGCCTTTAAGAGACTACTTTTGCGGTCTTTTTTTGTTTGTGGGCGACACAAAACGAAAAGTACAAAAACTTGGATTTTGGTTGGATT
>JAZRVS010000124.1:0-25640 GCA_045599365.1 Bacteroidales bacterium | reverse complement strand
AGCTCATTGTGCCTGTCGAAATGAGTGAATTTAATATGTAGGTTATTTTGCTCACTTACTTAAATCTGTAAATTTACTTTTTTAAACTCAGCGCAAGTCAGCGACATCAGCAGGATGCATTTTACTTTTTGCGCCAAATGTTATTTTGTCTATTTTTGCAGCAACATTAAGACACAAAATCATGTTGATATTAGAAAAACCATACGTTTCGGAGAAACTGATACAGACGGCGATAGAGAACGATCTGCCGGTTTTGCGCAATGCCATGTCGGAAAAACTGGTTGCCGACGGTTATGCGCTCAATCTTTATGACGATGAGCAGTTTATTGCTGAATACCAGAAGCGTCACCGCATCTACACGATGTCGGAAAATGCGCTGGGCTGGATTGTGGAGAAACTGCCCGACGAGGAACTGAAGAAAAAAATCGAACTGCTGAAAAACAAGGCCACTTTCCGCCGCATCTGTCAGGACATGTACCCTGATTTCTTCTTTTGCGAAGTGGCTATCAAGGACATGGGCAACATTGATGCCGCTACCTTGCATTTTCCTTTGGTGCTGAAGCCTTCGGTGGGCTTTTTGAGTGCCGGCGTTTATGTGGTTCACAATGTTGAGGAATGGAAAACCGCCGTTGATGACATTCGGCTGAATTTCAGGAAAGTAGGCGAGCAGTTCCCGGAATATGTGGTGGGGACGCAGAATTTCCTGATCGAGGAATATATTAAAGGTGAGGAATATGCCGTTGACGCTTATTTCGATGAAAAAGGCGTGCCGGTCATTTGGAACATCTACCATCACCGCTTTGCCAACGAATCGGACACCAGCGACCGCCTGTATTGCTCAAGCCGCAAACTTTACGACCAGTACGAAAAGCCCTTCATGGATTTTCTGATTCAGACCAACAAGGTCATCGGCTTGCGCGATTTCCCGATGCACATCGAGTTCCGTTACGATGGCAGGAAAGCCATTCCGATTGAAATCAATCCTTTGCGTTTTGCCGGTTTCTGCCTGAACGAATTGCAGACGCATATCAGTGGCATTCACCCGATTATGGCTTATCTGAACAACATTCACATCACCAAGGAGGAAATGTGGAAGGGCAAGGAAAACGACATTTACAATTTCCTGGTTTTGGAACGTCCGGCAGGCGCACCGAAGGAACAGATGTTCAATAGCGAGAAATTCACGGCTTCGGTGATGGATGTTTTGGAATTACGCCCCTTAGCCGACCCGACCGCAGGCGTGGCCGCCACGGCATTCACCCGCGTCGACCCGGCTCACGAAGCGGAATTTGATTTCATCCTGAATCTGGACATGAAGGAATTCATGAAATAATATTTTCGTGGAGACGTTTCGCGAAACGTCTCCACAATACAAAACAAAAACAAAAAAGCCAGCGTAAAGCTGGCTTTTTTCGTTTCAATATATTGTGAATCAATTTATTTCACGAATCTTGTCTTGATGATTTGGCTGCCATCAGTCAGTTCGACGTATGGTCCTTACGGTTCATTCACCTTCCAGTGGCCGCCTTTGGCGGGGCCGATGCGTTGCAGTATGCCTTGCTGTTTCAACTTGTCGAGATTTTTGCGCACACCTTTGTCGGACAAGCCGACAAGTTTGCACATTTCGGCAATGGTGATGTCGGGGTTCTCCCGAATGATACGGATGAGTTTCTCGGTACTTTTCTCGGTACTTTTCTCGGTACTTTTTAGCACAAGATCTGCAACATATCCATATCCCCAATTGGAATATTCAAAAGTAACATTTTCGTAATTTTGTAAAGCTTTACGGATACGAACATAGCCACTACCATATTTTTCTATCTTGTTCGCTAAATAAAAGGCTTCGGCAATTAATTTGTTTCTCGTACATGCTTTATAGCTATCGGTTGCCAAATCTGCCTCTGTTATATTGCCATATAATCCACTTGGATTAAAGAAACTAATTCTATCGTCAAATATCTTTATCTGAATATCGGTAGGACTTTGATAATCACGATGAACAATGCAATTTAACAATAATTCACGAATAGCGTCCAAAGGATATTCTGGAATTTCCTTTCGAGAATTATTTGATTTTGAAGCTTCAATTTGAAATGAAAAATTTATATGTCCCACTATTGTTTGATACGCTTCTTCCACGACATCAAACAAATTTCCCGACAACATTTTATCAGCAATTATCATACTTGGTGATTTAAATCTACCAATATGTACATTGTAATGTAAATCTCTACGAGAGAACAACAACATTGCTGCGTTCGTTGGTACATCATTCACCAACATTCCCAATTTTGTCAATGCTTCATAGGGATTCTCAGGCAACAAGAAACGCCCCCCCGCATTCACAACCGTTATAAAATCTGCAATTTTTTTCTCATTTAAATCTTCTAATGTAGCATTAACATACACGTACGAATCCCATGACACATTACGCGACTGCAAATTGAGATTTACGATCTCCTCTGCTGTCAACAAGTGATTTGAATTGACCCTTCGTTGATAGAATCTACCTTTAAACGATATAGGTTTTATCGGATATTCTACAACCGATAGACATACAACCGTTTTTCCTTTCTCTTGCAAGATGTCAACATTAGGAACTACAGATGGTAATGTCTTACTTTTTATCAAATTCAGCCATTGTTGCAAGGTTTCCATCCCCAATTGAACACCTACAACATTACCATCATCGCGAACACCGACATAGACACTTCCACCTTGTGCATTGACAAATGCCACCAACGAAACTATAACCTCGTCGGAGAAGCTTTCTTTAAATTCAATTGTACTGGTTTCTATTTGCGGCAACATAAATTGTTTCTTTTTTACATCTACAAAGATATAAAGAACTCATTATTTAGCACAAAGGATTTTTATGATATTAGAGTTTTCATTATTCAGTATAAATTGCTCGTTGCAATATTTTCGGCAACGATTCGATATAATAAAAAGGTATGTTATAAAGCATAAACTCTTTCCCGGGTTGAGTTTTTACAACATCAACAGAATACGGTTGAGACCAAACACGCACGGCAACAGTTTCGCTACTTTCGTCCATAAATAGATGCAATGATTTCAAATGGGCATTATGCCCACTCTTTACTTCGATTGGTATCAAATGATTATCAATTTGATATACAAAATCGACCTCTGCTGAACTACTTTTTTTATTGCGTACCCAAAAACGATTTTTGTAATTCACATCGAAAGTAAGTGCCTGTAAATTCTGCGCCACCATTTGCTCCACAGCCCTCCCCTTCCACACATCCATCAATTGATTGGAGAACAGATATTCACGTTGAATTTTCGCCACAAAGCTAACTAAACCTATGTCTAGCCAAAATAATTTAGGACTACGTGCCAAATTTGACAAAGCAGGCAGTTGTGCTGATGTGATAGGATAACAAAGTTCAAGTAGCATAGCTTTTTCCAATGCACGTAACGACTCGGATACCTCACGCGCCTTGTAGCTTGAGTGTGCAAATCCGCCAAGAGTTATTGTTTCGCCTGCCAATTGCCAACCTTCACTCAATATGTAGCGTATCACTTCCGACTGCGTTCGGTTGGTTGCATATTTTTCGGCATCATTGACGTACGATTCAACTATACGACCATATATTTTTCCTAACCCAACCACATCTCTTGTCTCGGCGTATTGCGCCACCGCTTCGGGCATTCCCCCTACCAACATATACGTTGAATAGAGTTTCATCAACTGTTGATGAAAGACATCTGGCAGATTGGTTTGTTCAACAAATGGTACAAACCTACTTTCACCTATTGCTTCCAAAAATTCAGAAAACGAGCATGGATGCATTAACATAAAATCAACTCTACCAACAGGGAACGATATTTGCTTTCCAAGCATGGTTTCAAGCAACGAACCTGCTGCAATCACGTACAAATCAGGACGATCTTCGTAGAAATATCGCAGTAATGCTACCGTTTTTGGTGAATTTTGAATCTCATCAATAAAGATTAATGTTCTTCCTTGTTTTGGCTGCTTACCGCAGAGTAAGAACAATTGCGAAACAAGCTCCGAAACATCGTCAGACGACTCCATCAATTGCAAGGCAGAGGAACGTTCCAAATTGACACTCAAATAATTATCGAACTGTTGCGATAGCAAATCCACAGCTGTTGACTTGCCTACCTGACGAGCCCCACGCAACACCAAAGGTCTATGGTCTTGCGAAGCCGCCCAACGCTCCATTTCTTCAACTATTTTTCTATAAAACATAACACGTTGTTTTTCAAATACAAAAATATACTTTTTGTTTCAAAACCAAGGTAAATTTTAATAAATTTTGTTCCAAAACCAAGGTAAAATCAAACGATTTTTGTTCCAAAACCAAGGTATATACTAAAAAAGTACAGATTATATTAATTATTTTTCGGAATAAATCTCTAACAATCTATCCACATACGGCACAATATCATACCTTTTCGCATATTCTTGTGCATACAACGACATTTCTTGATATTTTTGCTTATCATTCCAAATTTCAAGAATTTTATTGGCAAATTGCTTTGGATTTTGCTCATAGATCATATAACCATTTTTCCCTTCTTCTATCAAATCACGATTGCCTTTACCATCTAATGTTACAACAGGTAAACCTGCAGCCATAGCTTCTAAAAGCACTAGCCCAAATGGTTCATAATTAGCTGCATGAACATAAATATGATTTTTTGAATATTCAACTTCGACATTCTCGACCATACCTGGCATTTGAAGTTTCTCACCTACACCCAACGACATCGCTTTGTTCAATATTTTTTCTCCATTATTACGCCAATCACCTATTAATGTTAAGCACACATCTTGATTTTTATCATTCAATGACTTTAGTACATATATTAAGAACATCTGATTTTTATAATCCGACATGTGCCCGACCATAACTAAATTTAGGATCTTCGATTTTTCATCCGGCCGTATTGACGAATAAAATTTATGGTAATCAATCGCATTTGGCAAATACAAAACATTATCTATTAAAGATTTATTCAAATTCCGTTTATAATATTTTACAGTGTCTGCAGAAATTGCAATAAATTTATTCTTACAAGACCTATATCGTCTTTCCATCCGCATTTTCTCATATAACCTTGTAAAATCTGATTTCCTATACAAGCAAGATAACTTAAATCGTGAAAACTCAGGCATATTGTTATGACAATGTGTAACATATACAATACGTTCACGTATATGCTCACGGCTAACCAACTCCGCAGTATAGGTATGCGAATGTATTACATCCGGTTTATAATCATCCACAATTTTCTCATATTCTGCTATATTTATATCGGAATGTCCTAATATAGAAAGGTTGACATACGACCTGCAATAAACAATATCCAAACCTTTACTTAAAGTTTCGTATTCATTCTTTGAACTCAAGGATACAATCTTGTTTTCTACCAAAGGATAATACTTTTTTATTGCTTGAGAAATCTCAAGTACCAAACGTTCCGCTCCACCTTTACCTAAACTCTGTACAACTTGTAGGATTTTCATACATCAAAAGCATTTTTATCTATTCTATGAAACAGCAATTTTGATGTTTCTATTTCACTGTTAATAGGGTAATAATATACGGGTATTTCTTCTTTTTCAGCATATTTTGACTTCAATAATTCACATAATGCAGAATTTGAATAACAAGAATAACTAAACTTGTGAATACCTCGTTTTTTACAATACTTATGTAAAAATGCTATTTCCTGTTGTAACTCATCCGCAGTTTGTACTTCAGAATATACAATCACCATTCCATCCGACAACGACCACAAAAGCACTTTGTCTCCATATGTCAAACAAGAATAATGTCCATAAGTCTTATATTGCAAATAGTCAACATCTATTTTTACACAAATTTTTCCTGATTTTACATCTGGATTGGTTAAACGAGAAAGTATCTTATCATTAATCTTTGTTTTCAGTACAGAAAAATAATGCCAATGGCAATTGAAGTAATTGAATATTTTTAATAACGGATACGTTTTTACTACAAAATCAAAAACATAAAAATCTCCTATTTTTTCCCATCCTTGTTTGTGTTCATATACAAGTTCTGCTTGCTCATTTGGGGTTACAAAAATGCCATCTACTTTGCAATTAAATGCTTCATTCTGTAATTCCGACAACATCTTGGAAAAATATCCCTTACCGCGATAATCTTTAGCCATTATAGCATCGCCACATTGAGCAAAAGTGTATTTCCCAAATTTATACAATGTTGTTCCTCGAAAACCAATTATTTTATTGCCACTATAACAAGCAAAACCAAGCAAATCTTTTCGAACCCAATCTGTCGAATATTTTTGCATAAAATACTGATACGAAAACGCCTTACCTCGCTCGAAATTATAAAAATCAAGAATTTCTTTAATATCTTTTTCTGTTATTTTTTTTATCACTATCTCATCCATAGTAATGTTAGTGTTTGGGTTAATCATTTTTGCTATTATTCACGTCCTCTCTTTTCTGTAACTCATTACAAATATCCAAACAAAGCCGTTCTGCGCCGCCTTTACGTAAACAAGGGATTATATGAAGAATGCGAGTCATTAGATTCCTGTTCTAAAATCTGCTGAAATTATAAAATCAAATTACATTTCAGCAAATTATAAATTCATTATATTTTTAATATCTACTTGATTTTGAGCAATATAACTATATTTATTCTGTTTTAAACCACTTAGTGTAACCATGGTAAATCGAATTGACTTTTTCGTTTTAGTATGTAACATTAATTTGTCTATTTTATTCATAAAATTCTCTGCATCGGCTTTTGTTATTTCATATTCATTACGCGAATATTTCATTTCACAAACAGAAACCACATTGTCACTTCTATCAATCAACAAATCTATTTGAGAACCTCCTTGAGTATCCTTACAACTCCAACAGCAAGCATTAGATTGAATACCACTAATACCCAAAGCATGTTTTATTTGTGAAACATGATTAAGACAAAGTATTTCAAAAGCATATCCACTCCAAGCATGGAACAAAGGGCTGTTTAGATTGCCTGTCCAAAAGTGTTCATCTTTATATTTATTGAAATGCATATAATGGAAATAGAAACAACTAAACGGATCCACCAATTGATAGAGGAACTCACGTGCTTTGTTGGTTATTTCATATAATCATATTTATAAACTACTCAAATATATACAATTTTTATAGTTTCAGCAAATTATAATTTATAATCTGCTGAAAAAAACAAAGAAGTCAAAATTCAGGTTTCTCACGAAAATCCGTTCTGCACCACCTTTGCGTAATCGAGAGATTATATGGAGAATTCTAAGCATTTTTTACGGTTTTAAACATCCTATTGGAACAACATAAACTCCTTTTTCGTGCAAATATGCGATATTTCCAACTGCAGTTAAAATCATTTTAAACGAAGGAGGATACATTTTGTCCGTATTAATTTTACTTGCCAATTTATTCAACGACTCAATAGCTTCATTAATGAGTTTTTCGCCACCCAATTTTATTTCCACTAGACCGTAATGTCCATCACGCAAATGAACTACAGCATCACATTCTAAATTATTATTGTCACGATAATGAAACACTCGGCCATATAGCGCATCTGCATATACTCGCAAATCGCGTACTGCCATTGTTTCAAAAAGAAACCCCATAGTGTTTAAGTCGTTCAATAAATCATTCGGACCTATACCAAGAGCAGCGACAGCAATTGACGGATCAACAAAATATCGTGTGTCGGTAGTGCGAATCGAACATTTACTTCTTAGGTTAGGATTCCAGGCTTCCATGTCTTCCACGACAAATATCTTTTTCAAAGCCTCTATATATGAAGCAACAGTATCTTCGTCTAACGTACGACTATCATTGGTCGCAATATCATCTTTCAACTTGGAATAGCTAGTTTGTGTTCCTTGATTGCGAGCTAAAGAACGCATCAGTTTTTTTGTACGTTCCCGACCACGTCGCACAGAATCAACTCTGGAAATATCAATTTCCGTTATTGCTTCATAGTACGAATATGCGGTTTCCAACGCACTTTCACCTTTCATAATTGTAGCCGCCATTGGCCATCCTCCACGACAAATGTAAAATGCAATGTCTTCTAAATTTTTTTCGCATTCTCCAAAAATCGGTTCTCCACCCTTTTCAAACAAATCTTGCAGGCTTATTGTCCCGTTGCTTTCTTTCGATTCCCACAAACTCATTGGACGCATCGTAACACGCGAAATCCGCCCTGTTCCTGTATGTTGAATTTTATTTGTCACAGGAGGAACAGCAGAGCCTGTTAGAATAAATTGACCAACATTTTTTCGTTTGTCAGATTCAAAACGAACGGCATCCCAAATTTGTGGGGCTACCTGCCATTCATCAATCAAACGAGGATTTTCGCCAACCAATAATGACTTTACATTAGTAGAGGCTATAAACAGATTCTTTTGTAAGGCATCTGGATCTGCCATATACAATATGCTTTTTGCAAGCTGTTCTGCCGTAGTTGTCTTACCGCACCATTTTGGTCCTTGAAGTAACACAGCACTAGAAGACAATAATTTTCGCGACAGCACGACATCCGCTATACGATTATTATATGTTTGATTTTGTTCCATTACAAACTTTTTGCAAAAATATAATATTTTACAAAATATCAATACATTACGATTATTTTTCGGTTGTTTAGAGGTTTATTTTTCGGTTATTTGGAGATTTATTTTTCGGCTATTTGTAGATTTTAGTTTTACTATGAGTCTTGTATTATACAACCAAGCAAAGCCGTTCAGCACCGCCTTTGCGCAATCATGGTATTATATGGAGAATGCGAAGCTTTATTTTACGGTTTTAAGCATCCAATTGGAACAACATAAACTCCATCTTTGCGACGATATGCATACTGACCACCTGTTACAATCATAAGAAAACTCGGAGCACCAACTTTGTCTTGGTCGACCCTGTTTTGCAAAGCTAACAAATGAGCTGCACCTTCTTCTATTTCTTTATTCCCCAACTTTACCTCGACGGCTGCCCAACGATTGTCGTGCAAGTGTATGATAAGGTCAGCTTCCAATTCTGTTTTGTCGCGATAGTGAAAAATCTCACCATCTAAGCATTGAGAATACACGCGCAAATCACGAGTGACCAAAGATTCAAATAAGAATCCAAAATATTCAAAATCATCAAGAACACTCTCGGCATTTGCACGCAATATGGCTACCGCAACTGAAGGATCTACAAACTGGCGTTTGTTAGATGTCCTAATTGCAGTTTTTGAACGTAGCGATGGTTTCCATGCAGGAATATCTTCAATTAAAAAAATACGCCGAAGGGCATTCAAATAATCGTACAAGGTGACCTCAGAAAACGACACGTCGTTTGCTTTTACATCAGCCAATATTGTGGTTTGTGCAGCCATTGTAGAAATATTACGTGCATAAGAACGCAATAATTGCCTTACCCTTTGAGGATTCCTTGATACGCCATCGGAGTTCGAGACCTCTGTATTCACAATGGCATCGACATAGTTTCGTGCAATTTGTGGGGAATCATTGCGTTTGGCTACAGCTTCAGGCCAGCCGCCACGAGCAATGATTCTCGCTAAGTCTTTTATAGATAGCGGACTTTCGCCTATAATATCCGTTCTACCAGCAAATAGATCTGCAAGCGACACTTCACCAGACGATTCCTTTGATTCCCAAAGTGACATTGGACGCATTCGAAGTGAGGCAAAACGACCTGTCCCTGTATGACGAGGCTTTTCGTCATCATGAGGCGACGACGAACCAGTAAGTATGTATTGGCCCCATTCTCCAGTTTGGTCAACATCAAAACGGACTGCATCCCAAAGTTCAGGACTTTCTTGCCATTCATCTATAAGCCGCGGTTTTTCTCCTCTAAGTAATTGACTTGGTGTTGTATCTGCTATTTGCCTATATACTTTACCCCTGTCTGGGTCTTGCATATATAGGACACTATTTGCTATATGCCTTCCTACCCAAGTTTTCCCACACCATTTGGGGCCTTCAATAAGCAAAGCTCCTGCTGTCGACAATAAATCTAATGCTAAACCATCACAACAGCGAGGGAAATAATTCTTCACATCCATACTGCTCTACATTTTCTGCAAAGATATTAAAAATCAAATTATTACAAAATATTTTTTTAGGAGTTGGACCGATTTTACTTTAGGAGTTGGACCGATTTTGTTTTAGGAGTTGGCATTTATTTGAATTAGTTCTGCACCGCCTTTACGCAATCGAGGTATTATGTGGAGGATTCGAAGCATATTTTATGGTTTTAAGCATCCTATTGGAACAACATAAACTCCATCTTTGCGACGATATGCATAATCGCCAATTGCGGTCAAAACCATTCCGAACGATGCAACGGGCATCTTTGTTGTATCTATTGTATTTTGCAAGGCAAGTATAGATTTTGCACCAGCCTCTATATTTTGTTGACCTCCAAGTTTTATTTCCACCAACGCATACGAACCATCTCTGAGATGAATTACGGCATCGCATTCCAACCCATTGCTGTCTCTATAATGATACACAATGCCATTCATGGCTTCGGCAAAGACACGTAAATCGCGTACGGCCATATTCTCAAAGAAAAAACCAAATGTTTTCAAATCGTTCAGCAAGTCTTTTGGACCAAGTCCCAACGCTGCCGTAGCAATGCTCGGATCAACAAAATATCTGGTTTCGCTAGTTCTTATGGCAGCCTTGCTTCTAATATTTGGATTCCACGATGGCATATCTTCAACAACGAACAAACGTCTCAAAGCATCAATATAATCAGCGACAGTATCGTCATTAATGGATTGGCTATCATTGCTCATTATATCGGAGCACATAGCTGTGTATGAGGTTTGTGTGCCTATGTGCCGTGAAAAGGAACGCATCAGCTGACGCACCCTTTGCTCGTTGCGGCGGACAGTGTCAACTCGCTGAATGTCGGACTTGACTATCGCTTCATAGTACTCAAACGCCTGGTCTAAAGCAACAGTTCCTTCTAGTAATGTTGCTTGTGGCCATCCACCACGGCAAAGCAGATAAGCAATATGTTCTAAATCAAAGTCACATTGGCAAGGTGAAAACTCGCTACCTTCAAATAAATCGGCTAATCTAATCTGAGGTTGCGAATCGCCTGCTTCAAATAGACTCATTGGCCGCATTTTCAAACGAGCATATCGTCCTGTTCCACTATGTATAAATTTTGTTTTCTGCGGCGGTACTGATGAACCTGTCAAAATAAATTGGCCAAATTTGTTGCGGGAATCAACCTCGCTTCTTACTGCATCCCACAACTGTGGAATAGTTTGCCATTCGTCTATCAATCGTGGGTTAGCACCTTGTAGCAACATTTGTGGATTAAGCGAAAACATTTCTACACTTTTTTCATAAGTAGAATAGTCCCCAAGATTCAACACACTGGCAGCACACTCTTTGGCAGTAGTTGTTTTTCCGCACCATTTAGGACCTTCTATCAATACCGCACCCTTACCTTGCAACTTTCGTTGCAGTATGGCATCTGCTATTCTATGTTTATAGTTTCCCATCTAAATCTTTTGCTACATGTGCAAATATATTAAAAATAAGACACATACAAATATACTCCAATTATTTTTCGGGAAGTTGAGACGATTTTATTCGGGAGGTTGAGGCAATTTTGTTCGGGAAGTTGAGATTAACTATCTCTTTAACCACGAATTTCACTAATTAACACTAATTTCTCTTTCGTGTAAATTCGTGTAATTAGTGGTTAATATTTTCGTATCAACAAAGTGTAATTTTATGGAAAAATGACAAAATCACCGAGTAGTTTTTATGGAAAAATGACAAAATCGTAGTGAAATTTTTATGGAAAAATGACAAAACACTTTTCAAGTAATTGAATAATAGTATATTTGCAGATAATACTTAACGAGAATATGTTATATAGAAAAATACTTCGTTATATAGAAGATTTCCTTTTATCGGGAAAGAATAAGGTACTGTTAATTGATGGTGCCAGACAAATAGGCAAGTCATTCATAATTCGCTATGTGGGCAAGAAACATTTTGAAAATTTCGTTGAAATAAATCTGCAAGAAGACAAATCAACAGAACGCTTATTCGAAAGCATAAAGAGTGTTGATGATTTTTATGTTCGTTTGAATTCTTTTGCTGGAGGTTATTTGGATAACGCCCAAAATACATTGGTGTTTCTTGATGAGATTCAGGCTTACCCCCAACTACTGACATTGCTAAAATTCTTGCAATCTGACGGCAAATATACCTATGTGGCAAGTGGGTCATTGCTCGGTATTGCATTGATGCAAACACCGAGCATACCAATTGGTAGCATTGAAGTAAAGCAAATGTATCCTTTGGATTTTGAAGAATTTTTGATGGCAAATGGCTTTGGAGTTGAGGCTTTAGCTTATCTCAAAAAACAATTTCTTCAACGAGAAAGTTTAGATGAACCATTACATAACAGAGTATTCACACTATTTCGTTATTACTTGCTGACAGGAGGAATGCCAGATGCCATAAATTCTTTTTTGGAGAACAAAAACATTGTTGAAGTCAGGACTATTCAAAATGAAATCCATAATTACTATAAAACGGACGCATCTCGTTACGACAAAGAAAACAAGCTGAAAATACAACGTGTCTATGATTTAATTCCGTCTAATTTGGAAAACAAGAAAAAACGACTTATTGTAAAGAATATAGAAGGAAAATCTGGAAAACAATTCAGCGATTACGAAGATGAATTTGAATATCTTATACGTTCGGGAATCACATTGGATGTAAAAGCCATTTCAAATCCAAAATTTCCACTGATAGAGTCAACGCAAAAGAATCTTTTAAAATTGTATTTGAACGATGTGGGAATACTTTCCAACATTTTGTATAAATACAATATCCGACCTATTCTTGACGAAGTTCGATATATAAACTTGGGGACTATTTATGAATCTGTCGTCGCACAAGAACTAAAAGCACATGGGCATCAATTATATTATTATGATAACAAGCAACATGGCGAAGTCGATTTTTTAATCGATAATTACGATTCACTATCTGTTCTCCCTATAGAAGTAAAATCAGGTCGCGACTACTCCATACATAGTGCACTACTACATTTTACCACGATAAACGAATACAATATTAAAGAAGCAATCGTCCTATCGAATGAACGTGAAATAAAACATAAAGGAAACATCACATATATGCCAATATACAATGTTATGTGGTTGTAGATTTTTTTACGTTATGCCACGAATTAACTCACTAATAAAAGTCCTTCGTGAAAATTCGTGTAATTAGTGGTTAATAATTACTTTAACCACGAATTTCACTAATTGACACTAATTTTCATTAACTCTTTCGTGGAAATTCGTGTAATTAGTGGTTCAAGTTATCTTTCAAACCGTTTCTTTAAATTCAAGAAAAACTTTTTGAACATTTCATATGAAACCCACGCACACAATATTGTGAAACCTATAACGAAGCAATAAAGGATTGCCGTTGAACCAGCAGAATCGGTCAATGGAAATATCTTGAATGCTATCAACAGCACTATCCAATGGTACATATACATTTCATACGATATTTTCCCTAAAAATTTTGTTACTTCATTTTCTATGTTAATGTGAAGCTCATCGTTTGTACAAACGTTCAATATCACAACAGCAAAAAGCACCGACATAAATTCATCATTAAAATGCTGTAATTCTATATTCCCTCCCCAACAAACAATAGCAAGAATAGTACAGATTGCAAATACAATCTTATTATACAGAAACTTCAAACAATGCGATTTCGTGGCATATAGATGCCCTATCAAACAGCCAATGGCAAGTGAATCGAACTTGTTGCAATAAAAGAACTTGTTGTTTATTGTTTCCAATGTTTCGTTTTGCAGTGTCCTCACATTCGTAAATGCAATGACGTGTGGCAACAGCGCATATCCTATTATAAAAAGAATCAACACAAGAGGGATTCTTTCCTTTTTGATGAACATTACCGCAAAAGGAAAGAATATGTAGAACAAATTTTCAACCCCAATAGACCATATTTGCGGTGAAGTACCCCAACCACACTGCAAAATATGGGAAATGTTCGGCAGTATCGTTACAACAAACGCAATTGTTTTGCAACTGGGGGGGGGTAAAATATAAGAAACTAGAAATAAGTAACACCAGATAATACACTGGCCAAATTCTGAATATTCTTCGCAAGTAAAATTCCTTCAATGCAACCTGCCCATTCTTTTCCTTTTCTTTAGTCAACAAAAACGAAATCAAGAAACCAGAAATTACAAAAAACATCATAACTGCCGTGTGCCCGCTTGGAACAAGATTAAATGCTGATTGTTCTAATTTGTTCAATCTAAACAATTCAATGTGTCCAATTATTACTACAATAGAGGCAATGGCACGGAAGGTATCGAGGTTGTGGATTCGTTGTTTCATTGTTTTATTAGCATTACAAGTTTTTCACGTCTTCTCAAACAGAAATTTATAACAATATTTATACGATATTTCGTCTGTTCTGAACTTGGATATAACAATATTGATTTTATAATATATTTTAACCCTTTAAGTCTGCCTTCCAAAACATAGTTTGTACTTGCATTAAAATATGCTATTGACAAGCGTTTCCTTTTTTCTTTCTTGGAAACCTTATTCGCAGGATGTCCTTTTGAAAACATTAGTTTTAATGTTTTAAGTTCTTTCTCCGAAGATTTTGATTTGTTCACAAATGCCACCGATCGTCCTTTGTGCTCAACCTCAACCACTGTTGCTTGGTTTGGCAGATAAATGAGCGGATATTCTTCGCTGATGCGGAACAGTAACTCCATATCTTCGCCTATGCTTATGCTTGTGTTAAACTGATGTTTCTTAAGTATTTCGGTAGCACAACATATTTGTGGAGTGGCTATTATCTCTTGTATCAGTTCGTCTTTATCAATGGGGAATCCAAATTCTTTGCCTTCTTTTATTACGGAAGAAGAATTTGCTTCATTACGATATTCTATACCAGTATAATAACAAGATTTTGTCGTAATGGCGTCAGCTAACAATTGTAATCTGTCAGAATGCATTTGGTTATCACTATCCATAAAACATACATAATCTCCAATTGCATGATTTATACCATTGTTCCGAGCCGCACTTCGTTCAGCATTCTTCTGATAGATATATCGAATACGAGGATCTTTGTATTGTGATACAACATCTTTTGTATTATCCGTACTTCCATCATCTACAATAATTAACTCCCAATCTGTATAAGTTTGTGCTAATACAGATTCTATTGCTCTCGGCAAAAAAGAAGCACGATTATATGTAGGAATAATTATAGAGAATTTCATTTAATTTTTCAACATATTTTTGATATACATTCAAACAAGGTTGTTTTTTACACCATCTTTTATACAACCTGTATTTCCGTTTGAGGTAATAATCTAAATTTTGTCTTGTTATAAAAAGCTTGCAGATCTATTTTTATTGAAGAATTAAAATGAGGATGAAATGTATTTACAACGTATGCATATCTATGATTCCATGCATTAATATCATTATTATTTTTAAATAAATCTATTGTAGAAGTTAATTGAATTGTAGCCTCAGCTATAGCACCTTTTTGTTGACATTTTATCTCTATAAAAGACAAAAAGCTTTTTTCCATCGTTGTCAATAAACCGTCACACAAAGGGATTTCATTATTATGTTTATCTCGAATACCTATATTGTGATCTATCGGTATAAACAGTGTTTCTTTCCTTTCTTTGTTAATAACCACTGCATCTTTTTTATCATTGGCATCAACTGTACGAGCTAATTTTCCATCATCAACAATTCCAAAACACTCATCGGTTCTACTATTTTCGGTCTCATATTGTTTTGAAAAGAAATTTATCTTCTGCATAACTCCTCCAATTCTATTAAAGATCCAAATAAATCATTAGAAACACTTAACATGTCATTTAACAAGTTTGAATCAGAAGGCAATTCGTATTCTTTCTCCAGTTTTTTTGCGTTTCCGTCAGAAAATTCATATATCTCTATTTCTGAAATATCTACACACGATTGTAATGGAATTATCTCATTTAATCTATCTAGTAATTCCTTATTCGCAATATTCTTTACTTGAGATGCTTTTGCCAAGATTGTAACACTATTCAATAAGTATGGGCTATGCGTTGTTATCAAACATTTATGCCTTTTTTCATTACAGCACGAAAAAATAAAATACAGCAAATCTCTTTGAGTAGAAGGATATAGATTTTGCTCTGGTTCTTCAATAATAAAACTTGTATTATGTGTAAATAACAAATTCGCCATTGCATTCCCAATGTTATCAGAATCACTTGTTTCCTCACTATTAGCAATTAATTTTTGTAACCATAACGTGAACTTTTGTATAGACTCTTCACTTGATAATTCTTCGTTTTCTAACAACAATTCCTTCATTATTGCCATATATGTTTTTTGTCTCTTTTCTTCGTATATGAAAGAAACATCATTCTCTTTTTCTTCAAAAAAATCATGACTATAGTATTGCACAACAACTTCTAATGGCACCAATGATTGTAACCCACTTGATGCATCCGACAACATAATTTCAAAAGTATTGCCATTTTGATGTATCAGTTTGTTCTTACGTCCATCACTTCTATCCTCGGCGAAATACCGAACTCCCAAATTAAGAATTTCTAGGGCTTGTTTTTTTGAATATTTTTTCCTTGCATCGTACCAGTCAAATAAGAAACTTCTAAGTGATATATCTTCTAATGACATCTTTTCAATTTCTGGCATAATTGCTAAATTTCTCTCTGCCGGAATGTACAATATTTTGGAGCGTTTATATTCAAACTTCTTCAACAATTTTATTTTATAATTTGTTGAAGAATAGTCTATTACTATATATTGCGACTTATAGTAAATTTTCGTATCCGCTTGGTTATACCCATTTAATTTGTGAAATCTCATTAATCGTTCTATGAACATTTCCTTGGATTTAAAACTATCTAAAGAAAACGTCGTTGAATATTCCTTTTCTATCCACTCACAATAACTTACAACTTTTGCTACTGTACTCTTTCCACAACCTTGCAACCCGATAAAAAAAGTAAACCTTGATAATTCAATATCTATATCCTTTATAGGACCAAAATTCTTTATAATTAAACGTGCCATAAAAGTTTATATATATAATTATATCCCTTTCTTTGTTACATAATCACATTCTCAACACAAATATGTCTTTGTATTTATCGTAACTTAAATTACGAACAAACCTATGCCAAAGTACGAGAAAAATCCTGGGAATACCAAACAAATGAAAATGAAAGATTATTTTTATCACTCTTGGTAAAAACGAAACACTATTATAGGTGGGGATGATTATTGAGAATTTCATTATAACCTATTTATTTAAAATATCGTTTGGGTTTATAGTCCTACCTTTTTTACCTGCCATCGCATGCCAAGTTGCTTTCAACAGCCAAAGATTTTTCATATTTTCTAATCTAAAGTTCCTATCTACGGCATATTTAATCAGAAACTTTAATTGAGAATATAGACTATCGTTTTTTGTCAAAACCTCTCTACGAGACATTCCAAAATAAGAAATCATCAAACGCAAATAATTTCTTCTTCTGTAATAAGACATTATCCAACTTATATCAGTAGATTGTTTAAATGAAGCACCTGAAGAATGAGCAACAACAGAATCTCTTACAACATAACTTTTAACCCCAAACTTATACAATCGAAAACAAAAATCATTTTCCTCACCATATAAGAAGAAGTCTGTTTTCATAAATCCATATTTTCTTATAACATCAATTGGTATTAGCATTGAACATCCTTCTACCGACTGAACTTCACGAATAGTCTCTTTCGGTATATCACATAGAGGAATTCCATTATAAACATTATACACAAATTCTTTAGGTGAGCAACTCCAAGATAGCCCACCACCAAAATCTACAACTTCAGGATTTTCATTCGCTAATGTTACACTTCCATATACATTATCCCCATTTGATATCCATGCATCTATTAATGCTTGTAAAGTATTTTCCCCGACTTTTATATCACTATTTATAATCCAAATTGCATCATAATAATTATTATTAGCATACTCAACATTTAAAAGATGCCCACCTGCATAACCTAAATTTTCATTTGATTTTACTATTCTTATATTAGGGCACTCATATTTTATCTTTTCATAAGAATCATTTGGAGAGGCATTGTCAACAACAGATATCGAATACTCAACATTTTTAGTTTTCTGTTGTATTCCACGAATGCATCGTATAGTATCATCATAACAATACCAATTAACTAATGAAATTAATACTCTCATAATGACTATAGTTTATAAATTAGTAATAGGAATATTAAAATCTTTTATCATTTGGTCTTTACTATAATTTCCCCATGCATACTTATATGCATTCTGACCGATTCTATTTCTCTCTGAATAGTCCAATAATAACATTATTTTATCCACAAGACTTTGAATAGATTTTTTTTCATACAAATAACCTGTACAACCATCTATGATTAAATCCTTATTGGCACCACAATTTGAGGCAATAACAGGCAATCCATATTTCATAGATTCTATTGTAACACGACCAAATGCTTCATTTGAAGAACATACCAATGCAATATCAGATTCAAGATATAATTTATCCATATCCTTTTGAAAAGGAATAAAAGTTACATTACCAGAACTAATTTCCCTTAAAGATCTACAATAATCCCCATCTTCTCCTAAACCTACAATTCTTAGATTTACTAACACTCCATTTTCATTTAAAATGCGACAAGCTTCTACAGCATCTTTTTGCCCCTTTGTCTCAACAATAGTACCAACAACTATCAAATTTATAATTGGAGAATGAGAATGTTTCTTTATATATGTTCCCACAGATACAGACTGTCTTAACAAAAATAATTTTTCTTCTGGTATATACTTTGCACATTCTTTTTTAACAAAAAAAGAATTCACGTAGATAATATCTGATAAAAAGTTGATTAATTTCATTGTCAAAAAATCACCTAACAAAAAAGATTTATTGAACTGAATTTTCACCAACTCATGAATCATCCACACATGTTTTTTCTTCATTTTTTTTGCGGCAAAAGCAAATACTGGAATAACGGAAGTGTTAGAAAATACTATATCAGGGTCTTGTTCTCTTATAATGTCTATAGCAGAACGATATAAAAATATTATATTCTTTATTAACCATAATTTATCCCTTAAACTATAATATTTGTCCTTTTTTACCCACCACCACTGCTTTGAAATCAAAATTTGAACATTCGAAGATATTATAGATTCTATAGGTCCTCTACATGGAAGAACCACAATTATTTTATTATTATAAGATAATTCATTTACCAACTCTGTAACCGCACGTTCCCCCCCCGTTAATTCCGAAGAATGATATACAAACAAATATTTTTTTCCAACACACTCCATTTATTTCATTACAAAATTCTTCAAATAATAACAAAAATTTCTTATTCCGATTAGGGATAAATTTCTAAATAACAATATAAGATAAAATTTTTTTTCTTTTTGATTTTTTTTCATACTCAACAAACAAGAAAAAAGTTTATTCACTTTTTCTGTGAAATATAATGAAATTTCTTCATTGTTTCTCTTCTCATGAAACTTTATAAGTTCACTATATGTACTAATCAACATTAAACTTTTTGTCGTCTCACTTTTCATTGAGTATATCCCATTTGAATGAATCCTATACATTGTAGGATTAATATTAGAGATAAAAACACCACTCCCTTTAGTTCCTAAAACAGAAATTGTAAATAAATCTTCGTTATAAACATTAGGACTTAAATTTTCTATCAAATCAGATATTACAGAATTTCTCATACAAATGGATTGGGGCATAATACCTAATCCTTTCAATAAATCACTAGCAGCGTAATTTCTTTTACAAGAATCAGGAATAAACTTATCAATATTTCCAGTCTCATTTATTGACCAAACATCATGATAAGTAACAACCACATCTTGATGTACTTCCATAAAATCAATATGCTTTTGTAACTTATAAGAATCGCACCAATAATCATCACAGGCACATTCTGAAACATAGCATCCTCGAACTTCCGCAAGCAAACTCTTAAAATTCCCAATCAAACCTTGATTTTTTTTATGCAAAATCAATTTAATTTTTTGAGGATATTTTTTTTGATACTCTAAACAAATACTTCGAGTACCATCTGTACTACAATCTTCTCCTATAATAATTTCATAGGAGAAATCTGTTTTTTGAGAAACTATAGAATCTATTGATTGGCTTATAAAATTTTCGTGATTATATGCCAACATTATAACAGAAACAAATGGCTTTTCTGGATAATCATCCGAACACAAAACCTGAAAATCACTATGTCTCATTCTAAACAATCACAAGTTATGTATAAACATACAACTTTTTACTCAATCATATGCCACCTTTTCTTATTTTTTTACTAAAAAAGTATGATTTAGCCAAACGACTGATTTGGTTGGATAGAAATCTGGCGATTTTTTTCGAATTCGTTTGCTAATTATTCCTGTTATTTCTCACGCATAGTTTGACCTCCCATCATCCAAACAACACCTTCAAATCCATCAGGAAAAATTCTTCTAAAGAAAATCCTTCGGCACCAACAACTATGGCATATTTCGGGTTAAATTTTTGACTAAAAACAGACAAGCCTTTATTCATCATTCGCTTGCCACTTTTCACTTCTATTGCTACTGTTTGTTCTTGCTTACGGAGTATAAAATCGACCTCGTTGTTATTCTCACGCCAATAACTAACCGTATAGCCAACTTCTTGCGAACAATTCACCAAATAGGCACCAACAGCCGATTCCACCCAGCGGCCCCAACGTGAAGGAGTTGTAAAATCATTCTCTAACGTGGTTCCTGAATATTGCGTAAGCAATGCCGTATTATAAACCTGATACTTAGGGATAGAATTATAGCGCCGAGCTGTATCGTTTGCATATTTATGCAAGGACTTTAGCAAATTGGCTTCATCCAACAAAGTAATATATGCAGCCAACGTTGTTACATTCCCCGCGTCCTGCAATTGTCCTAACATTTTATTTAACGAAAGAATTTCGCCAGAATATGCACAACCAAGCTCGAACAACTGTTTTAACAATGCCGGTTTATAA
The DNA here is from genome assembly GCA_045599365.1 of Bacteroidales bacterium. Classification (GTDB taxonomy): domain Bacteria; phylum Bacteroidota; class Bacteroidia; order Bacteroidales; family UBA1715; genus UBA1715. The sequence goes on along the minus strand of JAZRVS010000124.1, from coordinate 4,422 downwards.
ATAAAAGACGTCATTAAAACATCCTTCGTTATTGAAGGGGCAATAATCGCATCACGTACATAATTTTTCCAACGTGTTTCTTTTTGTATCAATGTTGCTCCCGCTGGATAACCACCATAATATATATATTGATTAATATCCCAACCGAAAGCGTCACGCATCTCCATATAGGTCCAATGCCCCATACGAATAAGTTCAAAACGTCCCATCAACGATTCCGTCAAACCATGCTGCAGCATAATTCTCGAAGAACCAAGCAAAACAACCTTAATATTTCTTTTGTATCTTGTGTCGGAATCCCATTCCTTCTTTACATACTCACTCCAATTGTTAATTTTTTGTATTTCATCTATTACCAACAAATATTCAGATAAATGGGAAAACTCCATTTTTGCACGGACGCGCTCCCATACCTCGTGAATCCACATTGCCTGTGATGCTTCTACCGTATCGGCCGTTTCGTAACTATGAGGTATGGTTGTTTCTTCCAAAACTTGCTGAATTGTGGTTGATTTCCCAACTTGTCTCGGACCTACAATAACCTGAATGAATTGTCGTGGTTCCGCAATTCTTTCTTGTAAAATATGGGACTGTGGGCGAATATACATAGACATACTAGTTTTTGCAAACATAAATAAAATTCTCAAATCTACATCGAAAAATTCTCAAATTCACCACTTAAAATTCTCAATTCTATCTTAAAAACTTCTCAATTGTTGTATAGAAACAATTACAAATATGTGCAACCCCTAACGGGGTTGTTCTTTTGGCGCGGATATCATTTATTCTACCTATAGTTATCCCCTACGGGGATAAAGCAAAACATAAAACATGTTACCAAGCCATAATATCAACTAGGATTTTACATATTATTGGGCGGCATAAGATGTCTTTTTGAAACAAACATCCCCGTAGGGGATATATATTAGTAGAATTCCGAAATAATCTGTAACCCAGGTCAAAGTCTGGGGAATACACGCCACACAACAAAATAGATTCTTCACTGCGTTGGACTCCGTTCGGAATGACGGTTCCAATATTGGCATTATTCTTAATATAAAAATCCCAACAACCACATTGGCAACTTTGCACCGTATGGAGTTTCTATGTCATCGGCAAATACAAAAGAATTCTCAACCTTCGCAATTTGAGAGAAATCCTTTCCCGCGCCTCCAATTTCAAAAGTCCATTTCTTATCCACAAAGAAGTCTCCTTGCTTTTTTTTGTATTCAACAACGTGATTATACGACAACTGATTCACAACAAATGTTTCGCGAACTGAACCAACATTCACTCGCGTACCATTAAATGCATACATTAAATTACTATTATCTAAAAATATTTTATCTGGTTTTTGCAGCCTTTTTATTGTATCAATATCTGAATAGAGACTACGAATCAACTTTGCGTCAGTTAAATGCTTTAAATACGCAATAAGTGTTGCCCTATTTATCCCCGTAAAAGTAGATAATTTACTAATATCAACCTCAAAAGGTGAAGAAGATGATAGCACCGACAACAAACTTTTTATTTTTCTTGTATTTGCAACTTCAACATTACACAACTGTGTCAACTCTACATCTATTACAAAATTAGCTATTTGTTCTAATATGTGGGAATAGGTTTGCTTGTTTTTCAAGTATATTGGATAATAACCATTCCGTAAATAATCCATAAAAAATTCCAATGGACGACAAACCTTGTTCACCTCTTCACAAAAAGAACCACCAGTTTGTAAAATAGACTCCAATGTTACACTTGGCAAATCTATTCCCTTATACAATTTTAAAAATTCCCGATACGAAAGTCCTTGCATTTCGTACGTAACACAACGTCTTGACAAATCGGCATCACCATTCAATAAATTCAACAGCGATGATGCACTTACAACAACCCGTAAATCTGGATACAAATCGTAAATCTCCTTCAATTCACGACTCCAATTTTCGTATTTATGAACTTCATCAAAGAAAATATGGACTCCTCCCTGCTTTACAAACGTAGAAACCAATTCCAATAAGGTATGATTTGCAAAGTACATGGTATCCAAAGAACAAAACAACACCTTTCTACTATACGTAGGATAATGTGATTTTATATACTGTAACATCAATGTTGTCTTTCCAACTCCACGAGGACCACGCAAAGCAATCATTTGCGTATCCCAATTTATTGTTTGCATATAAGTTCGTACAAACTGCATTGATACAGTCCGCAATAATAAGTCTTGTTTTTCAAACAATTCTTCCATACTCTATTTGTTATTTGCACATAGCAAATTAAAACATTTTTTGTTTAATGTAACTAACAAAATTTGTATTATTTTGCTATTTACGGTTAACAAAATATACTTATAAAGTCAGAGACGCGATGAATCGCGTCTCTACAATGTTTCTCCATTGAGAAGTGCTTACTATGAAGCCGTCCCTGACTCGTCCTCGAAGCCGCCATCCAGACTCTTCAACGAAGCCGTCATCCTGAGCGATAGCGAAGGATCTGACTCCACTACCATGACGATTATTCTTTGCAACATTCTGCTTATGTCTAACTCAAAAACATAGCTGCACTCATGGCTGTTATTTTTTCTGAAAAATAATGGACAGTATCATCATTTGAGAGTAAAAAGGAATGCAAAATTGGTTTATCTAAAATTTCTTCTAATTTCCGTAAATGACGTGAGTCTGTCAACTTTATATGTTCTGACATTTTAATTTCAAAAGCATAATATCCCTTTGGTAATTCAATTAACATATCAACTTCAAGTCCATCATGAGTCCTAAGATGATAAAATGAGGCATTAATACCAAGATTATGCACCTGTTTGTAAATTTCGGAAACAACCAAACTTTCAAATTCATTTCCCGTCAAACCTCGTTTGTTCAAAATTGCTTGTAAAACGCCATGGTCAAGACAATGAATTTTTGGCGTTTTTACCAATCGCTTTTGCTTATTCCGTTCCCACGATTGTAGTGTAATCGTCTGAAAACTAACATGTAAGTATTGAAGGTAATTTTTCACTGTCTTCGATGAAACTCCTATTTCTGTTGCCAATGATGACGCATTTAGTAATCCACCTGTTTGTAAAGCAAGTGCACGTTGCAATTTTTGATAAGGTTCCAAATCGCGGAGCTCTACTAAATCTTTAACATCACGTTCTAAATAGGTTTTTACATACGTTTCCAACCAAGCGAACCTATCTTTATCGTCCATTGTTTTATCAGTTAAAGCAGGATATGCACCAAATGTTGTATAAAAATCCCATGCTTTTTGTTTTTCTACCCAATTTTCATCTAATCGAAAATTAGGCAGAATTGATTGTGGATCAAATCCATCTTGTAGCGTTTGTTGCCAAATAGATGGAATAATATCATCATCTATAGATTTTGTAAGCAGTTCTGGAATAGTAAGAGGTTGCATTGTAAAAATAAGACAACGACCTGCAAGACTCTCACGAACATTTTTTAATAAAAGTATTTGACTTGAACCCGTCAATACATATTTTACATTGTCAAATTGATCGTATGCTGACTTTATGCTTTCTATAAATTTAGGTTCTTTTTGAACTTCATCAAGAATTGCTTGCGGATATATTTTTTCCCATTGTTTTGCCGTGAGCGTGGAAAGACTTAATCGTAATGTTGGATCTTCTATTGACAAATAATGATAGTCTCCATATACATCCTTAGCAAGAGTCGTCTTTCCCACTTGCCTTGCCCCTGTTAACACAATGATTCGACCTATTTTTTTATTTTCATACTTCTTTAGCAAATCTGTTATCTGTCTTCTATGTGTCATTGCATTATTATTTTTGTAAACAAAAGTAAACTATTTACTATCGAATTCCAAAATTTACGCGATATTTTGGATGGCAATTCCAAAATTTACGTGATATTTAAATTATAACTCCAAAATTTACGTATAAATTACCCTAATACTTTCACAATACCAGTTTCATTTACCACCGCTTCCCATCCTGGATTTTTTTCGTTTATTAAAGACTCCTTCTTATTTCGAGTCAATGATTTTAATTCTTTTTCTCTACGAATTGCGGTCTCTATATCAGGAAACTGTTCATAATAGATACAATATTCTAAATTGTATCTATCTGAAAAAGAACCTTTTATTAAATGATTACGATGTTCGTAAACACGTCTACATATATCATTTGTTACACCAATATACAATACCGTCTTATTTTTATTTGTCATTATGTATATAAAGCCACCTTTCCCCATTATTGTTATGTTTAGTGGCACAAAGATAGTACTTTAGAATGACGGTTCCAATGAATAAGCCTTCAACGAAGCCGTCATCCTGAGCGACAGCGAAGGATCTGCCACCATTACCACGACGATTGTTCTTTGCAACACTCTGATTATGGAGGCAGATTCTTCACTGCGCTATGCTCCGTTCAGAATGACG
>JAZRVS010000123.1:0-41698 GCA_045599365.1 Bacteroidales bacterium | reverse complement strand
TTGCGGGAAATAATTCCAATTGCCCTTGTGAATAATCCTTAAAAGTTACCTTACTCATATGTCTTTGATTTTCAGCAAGATAATGATATTTTTTGTTATAAAAAAAAAGGCTGCCAAAACTTTTTGGACAGCCTCTTTTTTTTGATGATGAAACAAAAAAGTCCGTTAAGATTACTCTCTAACGGACTTTTTATTGAGATAACGATACGTTAAATACTCACTAATCGTTAATCACTTTCTTAACCCATTATAACTTCAACTGTATTCGTTGTTCCTTCTTTTTGTAATGGAATAATGTTTCCTGCAACAGCGTTACCATTTACAATTACTTGTTTAATACCTTTGCTGATGTGGCTTGGGTTCTTGATTGAAATGTTGTATGTTGCACCACGGAATTGACGTGTGATTTGGAAACCATCCCATGCTGTTGGAATACAAGGATTAATTGCTAGGCCATTGTAATCTGGTTTTACACCCAAAATATATTGACTGATTGTGTAGAAGTTCCAAGCAGCAGTACCACTCAACCAAGAGTTCTTTGCTTCTCCAGGACGATATGCATCTTTACCAGCAATCATTTGGCAATATACGTAAGGTTCAACTTTGTGAAGGTCTGAGATTTCTTCCAAGAAACTTGGCGCAATCTTAGTGTAGTATTCGTAAGCTCTGTCACCACGACCAATCATAGTTTCACCAATCATAACCCAAGGGTTGTTGTGTGTGAAAATACCTGCATTTTCTTTGTAACCTGCTGGATATGTTGAAATTTCACCATATTCAATGTAGTATTTCGTAAATGCTGGGTTATTCAATACTATACCATATTTGCAGTCAAGACGTTCTTTAACAGAGTTAAGTGCTTTTTCGCAAAGACCTTCTTCCTTACCGATTTCAGCCATTGTACACCAACCTTGTGATTCAATGAAAATCTTACCTTCTTCGTTTTCGTTAGAGCCAATTTTTCGACCGAAATAATCGTATGCACGCAAGTACCATTCTCCATCCCAACCATCTTTCTTAACAGCTTCAATCATATCGTTCACATACTTCATTGCTTTGTCTGCTTCGTCTTGTTTGCCGATTTGAGCACACAATTTTGCGAATTCTTTACCATACACGACAAACAAACCTGCAATCATCAACGATTCAGCTGTACGACCTTTCTTGTTCCCTGTTGTTTGGAATGATTCATTAGGATCTTCAGAGAAACAGTTCAAATTCAAACAGTCGTTCCAATCTGCACGACCAATCAATGGCAAGTTGTGAGGACCAAGATTGTTCACTACGTGATAGAAGGAAATCTTCAAGTGTTCGAAATGAGTTTTTGCTTTTGATTCATCGTTATCGAAAGGAACCATTTCGTCAAGAATAGAGAAATCTCCAGTCTCTTTGATGTATTCTGTTGTAGAAAGAATCAACCAAAGTGGGTCATCGTTGAAATCGCCACCAATTGCCGAGTTACCTTTCTTTGTAAGTGGTTGATATTGGTGATAGCAAGAACCATCTTCAAACTGAGTTGCAGCAATGTCAAGGATTCTTTCGCGGGCACGAGCAGGAATTTGGTGAACGAAACCAATAATATCTTGGTTTGAATCACGGAATCCCATACCACGACCGATACCCGATTCAAAGAACGAAGCCGAACGCGACATGTTGAAGGTAATCATACATTGATATTGGTTCCAAATGTTAACCATACGGTCAAGACGTTCGTCGTTAGATTTGATTGTAATCTTACCAAGTAAGTTATCCCAGTAAGAACGAAGTTCATTGAAAGCAGCCATAACTTTTTCAGTTGTGTCGTACTTTGCAATCATTGCCTTTGCTGGTTTCTTATTGATAACAAGTTTGCTTTCCCATTTTTCTTCTGGAGCAACTTCAACATAACCAAGCATAAAGATGAAATCTTTGCTTTCACCTGGATTCAATTCAACTTCAATATAATGAGAAGCGATTGGAGACCATCCGTGAGCTTCTGTGTTTCTTGGTTTACCTTCGAAAACAGCATCAGGACGATCAAAACCATTGTACAAACCAAGGAATGATTCGCGATCTGTATCGTGACCATTGATTGGAGTATTTACCGAATAGAATGCGTAGTGATTACGACGTTCTTTGAATTCAGTTTTGTGATAGATTACAGAATCTTCAATTTCAACTTCACCAGTAGAGAAGTTACGTTGGAAGTTTTCCATATCGTCGGAAGCGTTCCACAAACACCATTCGATGAAAGAGAAGAATTGTAATTTTTTAGTTTCTTTTGTTGTGTTTTTCAAAGACACTTTCAAAACTTCGCCCCAAAATTTCAAAGGAATAAATTGAAGAACTTCAGCTTCAACACCATTTTTAGACCCTTTGATTTTTGTGTAGCTCATACCATGATGGCATTCGTAGCTGTCAAGTTCCGTTTTACAAGGTTTCCAGCCTGGATTCCAAACAGTGTCGCCATCCTTTATGTAGAAATATTTACCGCCATCGTCGGTAGGAACATTGTTGTAGCGGTAACGAGTAAGACGACGGAATTTTGCGTCTTTGTAGAACGTGTAACCGCCGCCAGTGTTAGATACCAATGAGAAAAAATCTTCATTACCAAGGTAGTTAATCCAAGGATAAGGAGTTTTAGGATTTGTGATGACGTATTCTCTGTTTACGTCGTCAAAGAAACCAAATTTCATAGTTTATTTGTTATAGTTAGACTTCAATATATTTAAGTGGCGAAAGATAGTCATAATTTCTGAAATATAAGGAAAGAATAACTAACAATATTTGCAAGGTGTTTATTTTCTAACGAGGATATAGAAATACGATTAATTGCGCCTCAAATGGAACACAAAAAAGAGATGCCAATTACGACATCTCCTTTTTGTGGACGTATCAATAACTAAAACAATTTAATTCTTAACTCTTAATTCTTAACTCTTAATTCTTAACTCCCTTCACCACCGTTCCTGTAAATACAAGAGTCTGTTCTGTTGGTTTCGCATTTGATGTTACGATAGCTGTTTTAGAAAATTTTCCACCAGTGGCGGCGTCAAAAGTAACTTGAATTTCTCCTCGTTGTCCAGGCATAATTGGCGCTTTGGGCCAAATAGCATCAGTACAGTTGCATGCAGGTTCTACTTTTGAAATAATAAGAGGTGCATTGCCAGTGTTGGTAAATTCAAAAACGACATCAACAGGAATGCCTTGTGGAATTTCGCCAAAATTGTACGAATCTTTATCCCATTTAATAACGGGAGCTTTTAAATCGCTTACGTTTAGTTGCTTGTTTTCATTTGGGTCGCCCCATTGTGCAAAAGAAATGAATGGAACAAAACTTGCTAAAAACACTGCTACAATAATCTTTTTCATATCCATAATTTTTAAGTAAGACATAAAATTCATAAAAAAGGTTTCAATGAACCACGAATGAATGCTTACAAATTTCTTGCCAAATATTTTTTTTATAATGATATACCTTTTGGCAGTAATTTAGTTGTCAGTTACCAGTTATCAAACGAATCTCTTTGAGTAATCATTTTACCATTATGGAAATCAAACACAAAACTGACTACTGATACCTGATTACAAACGATTGTGCTGCCAACTTGTATATGTTTCCATATTTAAAATTGTTAAATCTTCAATTCTCCTGCTCCTTGTCTAATAATTTCTATTGTATCATTAGAACAATCAACAACCGTAGATGGCATATTTTTACCAGCACCTCCGTCAATAACAGCGTCAACAAGTTTGTCGTATTCATCTTTTATTACTTCAGGATCGGTAAGATATTCCAAAATTTCATCTTTACTTTTTACTGATGCTGTTAAAATTGGATTCCCTAATTCTTTCACTATTGCTCGACAAATATTATTGTTTGGAATACGAATGCCAACAGTTTTCTTTTTACTCTTAAATAGCTTTGGAACATTTGAGTTCGCGTTCAAAATAAACGTAAATGCACCAGGTAAATTGTGCTTCATTACTTTGAAGACTTGATTACTCGTAACTTTTGTGAATTCCGATAAATTGCTCAAATCGTAACAAATAAACGAGAAATTTGCTTTTTCTAGTTTGATACCTTTTATTCTAGCAACGCGTTCAACTGCTTTTTGATTGGTAATGTCGCAACCAAAACCATAGACCGTGTCGGTAGGGTAGATAATAACACCGCCAGCACGTAAAATCTCAACAATTTGCTTGATTTGACGTTCGTTAGGATTTTCGTCGTACAATTTGAAATATTCCGCCACTTCTTCAAATAAAAAAGGAGTAAGCTACTTGCATCGCACCGCTACAACCGCCTACCCTTGCTTCCTTCCGGATCTGGGGGGGTTCAGCAGGAGCTGGTCGTACAAGACTTACCCCAATGCAAAAGTATAAATTTATTTGGTATTGAAACACATTATTCGCAAAAAAGGTTGTAATTTTCGCTCGCAAAACAAATTTGGTATGGATTTTAATTCAACAATAGCAATTATTGGCGGTGGCAACATAGGTATGTCAATCGCTGAAGGATTAGTGAATGCTGGTAAATATAAACCAGAACAAATTATCATAACTCGAAAGGAGTCCGATCTTCCTAAAGACAGACGTGAGGGTGGTTTCTTTTTTCAAACAGATAATGCCGATGCTGTTTCAAGAGCGCGTATTGTTATTTTTTCTGTTGTGCCTCATGTGTGTGAACCTATATTAAGAGGATTTAAGGATGCGTTGACAGAAAAACATACTCTTATAACGATTGTAACTGGTGTGGAAATTGAAAAAATACAAGGAATTATCGGAAATAAAGATATTTGTATTGCTCGTGCTATGCCTAATACTGCAATAAAAATAAGACAATCAATGACTTGTATTGCTACAAATAAGTCGGATAGTAATGAATTTGCAGAGGTGATTTCGTTATTCAATATGTTGGGCAAAACATTGGTGATTGATGAAGATTTGATGTTATCCGCTACTTCTCTTGGTTCTTGTGGCATTGCATATTTCTTGCGAGCTATTCGTGCTGCTTCACAAGGAGGAACACAAATCGGTTTTCACGCAAACGAAGCTCAATTGATAGCTGCCCAAACGGCTCTTGGTGCTGCCCAATTGTTGTTGCAGCTTAATTCTCATCCAGAAGATGAAATTGATAAGGTAACAACTCCTCGTGGTGTTACTATTGCTGGCTTGAACGAAATGGAACACAATGGATTTAGTTCTTCTTTTATAAAAGGAATTGTCCAATCATACGAAAAAGCAATAAATAAAGACAAATAATAATGAAAAAGAATTTAGTAATTGTTCTTGGATTGATTGTTGCTCTTGTAGCAACTTCATGTGGTGGAAAAAAACAAAAAACATCACTCTCTATTTTTTCTGATACCGCAGCTTATTTTGCTCAGCGAATTTCTAATATAGAAGCAAATCGCGATGAAAGTGATTTTGATGCTTTTATGCGTGCGAACGATTCTGTTGATGCTCAAAAGAAGTTGGCAAATCAAGTTTTGTCAGACTTATTTGTTGCTGTTACAGATACAATGTATTTACCTTTTGAACAAACACAAAATCTTGAGAAAGTAAAAATTTTATCAGTTTGGGTGTCAGGTTTTGAATTCGATAAGGTCATGATAAGTGCTCAAGTAGAGGCTATTGATAATAGTAGTTTTATGGGACCACACGTAAGTCTTGCTGTTCTTGATAAATCAAAAAATCGACAAGAAGTTGGAGGTGGAATACAAGGTCCTAACGATGAAAAACTTGTAGTGGGAAATGTTTATACGTTTTCGGGATCAATAAATCATTTACATTTATTGTCTGATTTTAAATCACTTATTTTTAGTGATCCAATAACAAAGTGGTAATTGCATTTTTATTGCAAATTTTATATAAGATAGTGTAGAAACGCGATTTATCGCGTTTCTTTTTTTATAGTTTTATGATGAATATTGGATAATTTTCTTCCAACAATAGAACTCCTAAATTGTTCTGCAGATTTTCGAATTTCTTCTTCATCGTAATCTTGAAAATGATCTAACATCCAATACATTTCTTTTGTAAGTGCAGATTCGTTTCCAATAGGAATAATTTTTCCATTTTGTTCAGTGATGACGGATTGTACAAATCCAACATTGGTTGTTATAACTGGTCTTCCACATGCAAGACTTTCTGATATGACAACAGGAGCATTCTCGTAATTAGAAAATAAAACGAAATAATCACTTTGGTAAATGTATTGACACACTTCATCGGGTCGTTTTTCCCCAAGAAAGACAACCATATCTTCTAATTTAAGTTGTCGCGCATAATCTCGCACTTCATTGAAATCTTCTCCTGTTCCAATTATAATAAGTTCAAAATCATTTCGTAATTGTCGAAGGTTGTCAATACTATTCAATAAACCTTTGATATTTTTTGCTCTTTCTGAAAAACAAGATATGTGCAGAATTCGTTTTTTTATGCGAGAAAGTTTGTCTTGTGGTATGTAAAAAAAATCATCTACTACATTGTTGATGTGGAGATAGTTATTTGAGTGTAATCCACACTGAATCATTGAGTCTTGGAGTTGCTTGCTAATTGGTAAAATTGTATTGCAATTACGAATAACTATTTTTGTCGCAATTTTTCTAAAGATTCTTTTATAGGTATTTACTGTTGGTAAATATCTTGTCCAATGTTCAACAATAACGTATGGAATTTTTTTTGTGATTTTTAGGTATAATGCTAATACTCCGCTTCTTGTCAATACGTTTGCTTGAACAGAGTCTGGTTTGTCGTTTTGTTTGAAAATGTAGTTGTAACCTTTTGTAAAAGCACGAAAATAGTTGATTGCTTTTGAAATTTTTGTGAAATGAGTAGAATAGGGGAAATACACATAAACTTCAGATAAACCATTGTGGTTTTGTTGTACAATTTCAAATGATGAAGTGTTTGGGTCTGCATGAAGATACAAAACAAAAACATCGTCATAGAGTGATAATGCTTGTGCGTGTTTCCGAACAAACAATCCTGCCATTTCGTCGTACCGATTGGGATACCAAGCACTTAAAAACAATATTTTCATCTTCGTGCATTTTTGAATATAACAACAATGACTATTGGTGCTCCTAAAATTGCGGTTACCGTGTTGATTGGTAAGGAAATTGGTAATCCAGGTAGTTGAGACAATATGTCGCAAAGCAACATTAAGTTGATACCAATAAGTATGGAATAAATTATCAATATTTTGTGTGAATTTGTATGAAATAAAAAGCGAGCAATGTGAGGAACTGTTAATCCAATAAAACCAATTGGTCCTGCAAATGCGGTTGTAATTGCGGCTAAAAGAGATGAAATAATAATTATTATTATTTGTAATTGTTTTGTTTCTACACCTAAACTTCTTGCATAATGTTCACCTAACAAAATGCTATCTAATTTTTTATGTAGAATGAAAGCGAATGAAGTTGCTATAAATGTACATAATGCGATAATAGTCAATTCTATGTTGTCAATGTTTGCGAGACTGCCCATTGTCCACAATATGAAAGAATGTGTTTCTGTTGGATTGGAAAAATATTGTAAAATACTAACAATTGCCGATGTGAATGTGCCAATCATAATTCCAACAATGAGTAATGTTGTTATATCTTGAATCTTTCTCGCAATAAAAAGTATCAATGTCGTAACGATAATTGCTCCACATAATGCTGCAAATGCAGTACTAATAGAACTCAGTATAGAAGAACTTGTGAAAATTATTCCGCCAGCGAGTGAACAAAGAGCTACACCAAGACTTGCTCCAGTGCTCGTTCCTAATATAAACGGATCGGCAAGAGGATTGCGAAATAATGTTTGCATTAACAAGCCTGAAATTGGCAATGCAATTCCAACCAAAGTTGCCGCTAATGATCGAGGAAAACGAATGAGAAAAATAATTTCTTGCCAAATAGATTCTCCTGTCGTCTCAAAAAATTTGACTGTTTCAGAGAAGGGAATAAATGCTCCACCAAACAACAAATCACTCGCGAAAAGAATCGGAATTAATATTATTAGTACTATGCTATATTGTATAGTTTTTCGCATTTGTTTGTCCTTTTATGAAAGCAAAAATACCAAATAAAATAAAAGGAAGGCTTAATAATTGACCAATATTGAGTGGCATTTCTTGTTCAATTTCAACTTGAGGAAGTTTAAAGTATTCAATGAAAAATCGTGTCCCAAATGTTACGATGAGGAAAATACCAATTACAAACCAATCATTTATTTGTTGGCGTTTTTTTAGTGTTTTATGGCAATAACACATAAAAAACACAAATAAAGAAATATAACAAAGCATCTCGTAAATTTGTGTCGGATGTCGTGATATTGCTTGTTCAACTCCAGAAAGAACGTCTGGGCTATTGATGAATATAAATCCCCATGGTAAATCGGTTGGATATCCGTAAATTTCAGAGTTCATTAGATTCCCCATTCTAAAAAAGAAACCAGCTAATGGTGTAACCAACATTGTGCGAGATAAAATTGCTTTGTAAGAAATTTCGTTGCGAGCGATAAACGAATATGCTATCAAAACACCGATTGCACCTCCGTGACTTGACATTCCACCTTGCCAAATATGCAAAATTTGATTTGGATGTTGTAGATAAAATGATGGTTCGTAAAATAAACAATGACCTAAACGAGAGCCAACTATTCCCCCAATAACTACAGCAATAGCCATTTTGTTTACTGTTGATTCTGGAAAATTTTCTTTTCCCGCAATGAAGGTGAGAATATAGTAAGTTGAAACAAATGCTATTGCGAAAAGGATTCCATACCAACGAATTGCGTAGGTCGCGGAAAATTGATGTACATACGGAGAAACATCCCAAACAATTGCAAGTAAATCCATAATTAAACTGGATTTTCCTTATTTCGGTCTCGGATTGCCATTACAATAAAAAACAAACCGCAAAGAATGAATGGAACACTAAGCCATTGTCCCATATCCAATTTCATGTTTTCTTCAAATGCAACTTGTTTGTTTTTTATGAATTCAAAACAAAATCGGGTTCCAAATATCATTAAAAATGCAATTGCGGAAATAACGTAACTTGAAATTGGTTTATTATGTTTAATTCTTAGTTGATAGTATGCAATTAAGATGGCGCCTGTTATTAAGTAAGTAAGAGCTTCGTATATTTGAGTAGGGTGGTTGGTTGTTAATAAACCTGCATTTACGCACGCATCAACAAATGGGTTTACTTGGTTTTCTAACAGTATATTATTCTTGAGTAATAGGTTTAGAAGACTTTCAAATGAAACTGCATCACTTGGTAAATAGTGCGATAAAAACGATTGTAAATGTTGCGCCATTTCGTTTGTTACTAATCCAGCCTGAGACAAAATGCTACTTAGTTCGGAAGCATTTGTGTGTATTGCTGCATCTTTCACGTATACAAATCCCCACGGCAAATTAGTCGCAACTCCATAAATTTCAGAATTCATCAGATTTCCCATTCTTACGAAAAATGCAGTGATTGGAATAACAATGGCAGCGCGAGACATTACCCACATAAATGTCTTTTTTGATTCGTGAGCGAACCAAATGAACGCACATACCAATCCAATTGCACCTCCGTGACTTGCTAATCCGCCTTCCCAAACGAATAATATCCGTATAGGATCAGCTAAATAGACATTAGGTTCGTAAAATAAACAATGACCTAATCGGAGACCAATAAGAAGGAGGAAAAATGTAGTAAATGTAAGTGTGTCAGCATCATTTGTGGTTAAATTTTCTTGTACAAAAATTTTTCTTAAACACCAGTAGGAGAGAAAAAATCCGATGGCAAAAAATAATCCATACCAACGAACTGGAAACCCACTGAAGATTTCAGGATTTACGTTCCAAATGATATAATTTAACATAGATTAGTATTCTATGAATTTGAAGTTGAGTTTCAAAAATTTAGAATATTGATTACCCGACATAAGCATGTCCAAATCTTCTTTCTCATAGAACCATTTTACTAAAATGTCGTGTTGTTCAACAAATTTTTCAATGGTTAAAAATAATTTAGCTAATTGTTTTGACGATGAGGTGTTGAAATATTCTATTTTAACTTCAAAAATGAAGGAATTTCGCTCTGCTTCACTTAAGTTTTTTTCTATCCATTCTAACACTGGCGCATAAAATTCAATAGCATTTTCAGGAAGAGAACGTCCCGAAATCGTAAATACGCGATTCTCTGTGTCAAATTCTATTTGAGGCGTATCCTCTGTCCCTGCTATATAAAAATGTTCCATTTGTCTTATCCTATTACAATTAGTTGAGTGAAAATCAAAAAAACCGAACAAAGTTAATAATTTTTTATTGAAATATAAAATTTGCTAACTGTATTTTTTTGATGGTAACTAACAAATGAAGGGCCTATATCTGTTGGGCATTATAAATCTCATTTAAATCTGTATTTTTGAATAATGCACAACGGGTTGACTATTATTTGGGCTAATGATATACATTTTGGCAGTAATTTAGTTGTTACATACCAGACAAATCTCCTTGTGTAATCAACTTACTATTATAATAGATATCAAACTGAAAACTGATATCTGATTTCAAATGATTGTGTTGCCAATTTGTATATTGTTTATTTTTCCCACAATTTGAAGGTTATATCTGTTAATGACCCATTTGTCTCAACCGAATAAAGTCTTTGGTTGGTCGTTGATTTGTTTAACGGCCCATATTTTTCTTGATAACTTCCTAATTTGATGTAGTTAAAAACTGCCGTACAAAATGAATTTGGTAATTTTTCTTTTCCAGAATACCATGCTGTTTTTATTCGCGAAAAATTTTCTTTTACCCATTGTGCTAATAGAGAAACGATATATGGCTCGCCATCGCCACCCATAAAGCAGACACACGTAATGTCGTATTCATAGGTGCAAATCAAGCGAGATAACTCTTCTTTTGATAAATTTTCGCCTATGTCTTGTTGTAAATGTGGACTGTGGCAACCAACACATCTATTCGGACAATTGGTTATATTTATTGCCAATGTTACTTCATCGGGAATTTCTGCAAAAACAATGTCAAAATTGTAATACTTGAGCATTATAAATCAAGCATAAATTGTTGCTCTTTTGCGTAATAGCGACGAGCGGCTTCTTCTTGTCGTGCTGCTGAGAAATTCGACACTCGTTTCATATAACCAATAACTCGAGTTAAGTAATCAATGTCTGTGCTATGACAACAAGGACATTCTTTTAAATAACGCTTGTCTATTGTTCCACATTTGTTGCAAATAGTATTTGGAATATTGAACGTGAAGTAGTTACAGCCTTCGTGAGCTGCAACGCGAATTAAATGTCGATATTGTTCTTTCGATAAGTGACTTTCTAAATTTGCGTGTAGAGCAGAACCTCCAGTTAAATGTTCAATATATTTTCGTCCGTGTAAACGGAATTTGTCAACTATGTTAAGTGATTCATCTTCAACTATGTAGAAGTACGAATTGTAACAGTCTCGTGGAACTACATACCCATCTTCTCTATCCCATTTTGCGTGTTTTACACCAACATTTTCTGCTGGAATCATTTCGCAGTTGAACATCATGTCTTTTGTTCGATATTTCTTGTTGTATTTTTCAATCAAACCAAGTACGGATTGTACAAATTCAACATATTTTGGATTGTCATTTATTTCAATACCTAAAAATTCGGCAGCTTCAACCAAACCATTCACTCCAATAGTTAAGTATTGTCGATTGATGTTGATGTAACCTGCGTCGAATAGAGGTAACATACCTTTTTGTTGTAAATTTTTTAGGTTTTCGTTGTATCCAATTTGCACTTTATGTACCAAATCAACAATGCCTTCCAAATACGACATGTAGTGCATATTATTCTTTACAGCATATTGAATACATCTATTTAAATTGATGGTAAGCACACTTTTTGATCCTGTAGAAACTCCGCCAGCACCAAGTGTGTAACTAAATCCATTGTCTGTGATTTCGTTGCGCAATCGACAACATGATGCTAATGAATCAGCATTATCGCTGATGTATGTGAAAAATGAATGTCCTTCAGCGTACATTTCTGCTGTAAAATCACCCCATTCTGTGTCTTTTACATCACCATCTTCAATCAACATTGCCATTGTTTCAACGGGGAATGTAAGTACTGTTTTGGTACGTTCGTTGTTAAACCATTTCATAAAACGTTTTTGTAACCACGAAAGCGATTCCCAATGTGGTTGCGTTCCATCTGGGAAATAGAATTCACCAAAAATACTTTCAAAATAATATTTGTCGTAGTACGAAATATTCCAAAATACAGCTTGGAAGTTTCTTGCTCCAGATGGCTGATTTATTGAATATACAACCTGTTGGAAACAATCATCAATTACTTTACCAAGTGTACGTTGTTTGTTTGATAAATCAACAATTTCATCTGAACGGAGATAATAATCCTCGCCATATTCTTTTTCTATGAAATAGTTCATATACATCAAGAATTCTGGGGTGGCACAAGCTCCACTCAACATGCTTGATACTATGAAAACCATGTTGACGAAACCTCCACAAAACGATTTGAGGTTTGTTGGCGCTTTTGAATTTCCTCCAACGGAAATTGTTCCACCTAACAACCAAGGATACATTGTGATAGACGCACAATAGTTCGCCATTGAAGTTTCGTCATTTTTGTAAACAAAATGATTGTTAAGTAGTTGTATGTATTTGTCTGCTAATTCACGACCATATAATTCTTTCAATCGGTCGGTTAACAAACGGCGATTTAAACGTATGAAATTTGATTTTGGTAGTTCTCCAATTAATGTTGCAATGTTTTTCTTTTCAACATTGGCATTTGCATCGTATTTTGAACCCGTTGCAGCATTTGTCGCATCGCAATAACTAACTAAAAAGTTTAACTTTTCTCGAATTTCACGATCTTCGTTGTGTTTTTGGCGGTAGAGCATATAACTCTTGGCAACAGCATAGTAGCGTTCTGCCATTAGAGCTACTTCTACTTGATTCTGAATCTCTTCAACCGTCATTCCATCGGCAACATGTACACGACTCAATACATTCGCAAGATCGTCATTTGTCGCGTAACTTCCAACTGATAAAAACGCTTTACTTACGGCATATTTGATTTTTTCAATTGAGAATGATTCTTTTGAACCATCACGTTTTACGATTCTTAATTCAGAAATACCCATTTTTTAATTTTGTTATTAGTCGTTAATCCCTATTTTGTCTTGCTTTTGCAGACAATTCTTCGTTAAAAATAAATTTCCAATCACTGATTTTTGTTTGGACTACAAATGTAGAGTAATGATTTCTCAACTATATGCTTTTTTTTTGAAAGTTATTAGCATTCTTTTGTTGGTTGTCTTAATAATGTGTTGTAATATAGGGTGTTATATGGTTAATAACGTGAAATCTACATTGCAAAGCGTGCGTTTTGAAATGAATGAATCAAAAAACTAAAGTCCAAAAACTCTTTTGTTTTTTACTACAATTGAGTACCTTTGCGAGTTGAATTTTGAAACTACTATAAATATATGAAAGAATCATTGTTACTTGGAGCTGAAGCAGTAGCGCTTGGCGCTATTGATGCAGGTATTTCGGGCGTTTATGCATATCCTGGAACTCCGTCAACTGAAATTACGGAATTTATTCAGAAGGCAAAAGATGCACGCGAAAAAAACATTCGTTCAAAATGGTGTTGCAACGAAAAAACTGCTTACGAAGGAGCTCTTGGCATGTCATACGCGGGAAAACGTGCAATTGTTTGTATGAAACACGTTGGTTTGAATGCTTGTGCTGACGCGTTTATGAACTCAGCAATTACAGGTGTGAATGGAGGTTTAGTGTTGGTTGTTGCTGATGATCCTTCACAACATTCATCTCAAAATGAACAAGATAGCCGTTCCTACGGAAAATTTGCAATGTTACCTTTGTTGGAACCTTCAAATCAACAAGAAGCGTACGATTGCGTTCACTATGGATTGGATTTGTCAGAAAAATTCAGACTTCCTGTAATTCTTCGTCTAACAACTCGTTTATCTCATTCTCGTTCAGTGATTTCGAATAGAAAATCACATGCGCAAAATGCTTTCAATCCACAGGTTGACCGTCAACGTTGGGTTACACTTCCAGCTTATGCAAAGAAAATGTATAAAGCTTTGGTTGATATGCAACCAGAACTGACAAAAGAGTCTGAGAATTCTCCCTTCTTGAAAATCGTTGAAGGAACTGGAAAAAAAGCTGTGATTGCTTGTGGCTTGGCATACAATTATGTAATGGAAGTTCGTCAAAATAACAATATGAATTTTCCTGTTTTGAAAGTTTCTCAATATCCTTTACCAAACAAGCAAATCAAAGACTTTCTAACGAAATATGACCAGATTCTCGTTGCAGAAGAAGGTTATCCAATTGTTGAGGAATATCTACGTGGTTTCCTTGATAACAGCAAAATACAAGGAAAACTTGACAATGTTTTGAATCGTGTAGGCGAATTGAATCCTGATTGTATGGCAAAAGCTCTTGGCGTTGAACCAATCAAAACCGCTGAAACACCAACATTGATGGTAAATCGTCCTCCTGCTCTTTGCAAAGGTTGCAGTCATCGCGATACTTACGAAGCATTGAACAACGTAATGGCTGAATATACTGAACGTCACGTGTTCGGTGATATTGGTTGCTACACGTTAGGCGCGTTGAAACCATTTGAGGCAATCACAACAACACTTGATATGGGCGCTTCAATCACAATGGCAAAAGGTGCTGCCGATGCAGGTTTACATCCATCTGTGGCAATCATTGGCGATTCAACATTTACTCATTCAGGAATGCCAGGTTTGCTTGATGCAGTAAACGATAAATCAAAAATGGTTGTAATCATTTCCGACAATTCAACAACTGCAATGACTGGCGGACAGGATTCCGCTGGAACAAGTAAACTTCATTTGATTTGCGAAGGTTTGGGCGTTGAAAAAGACCACATTCGTGTGATGATTCCTTTGAAGGCAAATCTTGAAAAGAATATGCAAATCTTGAAAGAAGAAATAGAATACAACGGAGTTTCTGTTATTCTTGCACAAAGAGAATGCGTTCAAACTGCAATTAGAAACAAAAAGAAAGCTAATAAATAGTTGTGTGGAGACGGTGCGTGCATCGTCTCTTTTCCCGTTATAATGAGGAGAGGCAAAATAAAAACAATTTAATTCATTCCAATTTCAGAATTAAAGTATATATTTGCCGACTGAAAATTAAGTTAACTTAAAAATAGATAAAATGCAAAACAAAGGATTTATAAGATTCTTCACAGTCTGCTTGATTTTAGCAGCACTTTATTCTTTATCATTTACGTATTTTACATCAAAGGCAAATAGAGATGCCGACAAATATGCCAAAGAAATGGCTAATGGTGATAATGTTGCCTATGCAACGTATCAAAAACAATTTTTGGATTCGTTGGCACAACAAGAATCATACTATAATTTCTTTTGGTTGAGAAAATTTAGTTTGAATGAGTGTCATCAACACGAATTAAATCTTGGTTTGGATTTGAAGGGAGGTATGAATGTTACTCTCCAAATCTCTACTCGTGATTTGATTCTAAATTTATCTTCTGATGGTGATGCTGATACAATGTTGGTAAAGACATTGGATTTAGCAGATAAATACGAACAAGTTGCTGGCGAGACATATATAACAGCATTCGGAAAAGCTTTCGAAGAATTGTATCCAAATAGTTTCTTGCGTACAATGTTCGTTGCTAATGAGGATATGTTGGGTAAAATCAATTTTAACTCTACAAACAAGGAAGTTTTAGATGTTTTAGAGGCTGAAGAAACTGCTGCTATTGAAAATACATTTAATGTTATTAGAACTCGTATTGACCGTTTTGGCGTTACTCAACCAAATATCCAAAATGTTGGCGGTGGTAGAATCCTTGTTGAACTTCCTGGTGTAGAAGATCGCGAACGTGTTCGTGAACTTTTGGAAAGTTCTGCGCAATTGGAATTCTGGGAAACATATAATAATAGTGAAGTATATCAAATATTGTTCTCTATCAACAATACGTTGGCTGCAATGAACAAGGTTGCTGAACCAACTAAAGCGGATTCTGCTATTGTAGCAAAAGTTGATGCTACTCCAGAAGTAAAAACGGATACAGCTAAGACAGAACTTTCTTTGAATGACCAATTGCAACAAGATTCTGCAACTGTTGATTCTGCTGCAATGATTGCTCAGTCAGCAGAAGAATTCAAAAAAGCAAATCCGTTGTTCGCATTGTTGACACCAAATATTGATCGTGAAGGTCGTGTGGGCTATGGTCCAATAGTTGGATACGCTAACAAGTATTCTTTGGAGGCTGTTGATTCAATTTTTGCTATGCCTGAAGTAAAAGCAATTTTGGCTGAAAATGCTCCAGAATTAAAATTAACTTGGTCTAAAAAATCAGATAATGGTTTCTATACTTTGATTGCGTTAAAAGATGCTGATTTAGACGGTCACGCATCATTGGAAGGCGATGTCGTTGTTGACTCTCGTCCAGAATTCTCTGATCATGGTGGTGCTGCAAGTGTTCGTATGGTTATGAACAGCGAAGGAGCAAAAGAATGGAAACGTCTTACAAAAGAAAATATCGGTCGTTCAGTTGCTATCGTACTTGATGGTTATGTTTATTCTTATCCTACGGTACAAGGCGAAATCGGTGATGGTATTTCTTCTATCACGGGTGATTTTACAATTGCACAAGCAACAGATATGGCAAACATCTTGAAATCTGGTAAACTTTCAGCTCGTGCTCATATCATGAATGCTGAATTTGTTGGTCCTTCACTTGGGAAAGAATCAATTTTTACTGGGGTGCTTTCGTTTATCGCAGCATTTATCTTGGTGTTGATTTATATGATATTCTACTATCGTAAGGCAGGTGCTGTAGCAAGTGTTGCTTTGTTCTTGAACTTGTTCTTAATTTTTGGTGTTCTTGCGTCACTTGGTGCTGTACTTACATTGTCTGGTATAGCAGGTATCGTTCTTACTCTTGGTATGGCGGTTGATGCGAACGTAATTATTTACGAACGTATTCGTGAGGAACTTGCTGCTGGTAAGGGTACAAAATTGGCAATTGCCGATGGTTTTAAAAATGCTTATTCTGCAATCATTGATGGTCAGGTTACAACATTCTTGACTGGTTTGATTTTGTTCATCTTCGGTACTGGACCTATCCAAGGTTTCGCAACAACATTGTTGATTGGTATCTTAACTTCGTTGTTCTGCGGTATCTTCATTACACGTTTGATTTTCGAGAGATTCTTGGATAAGAAGAAAGAAATTACATTCGATAGCAATTTAACTCGTGGTGCATTTAAGAATGTTAATGTTGATTTCATCAAATCAGGAAAAATCACAGCGATTATTTCTGGCGCAATGATACTTGTTTCTATACTTTCTATCTGCGTGAGAGGTTTTGATGTCGGTGTTGATTTTGCAGGTGGTCGTTCATTCGTTGTTGAATTGCAAGGAGAACGCAACGTAGAAGCTATCGCAGAATCTCTTGCAACTCAATTTGATGGTGCTGCTCCAGAGGTAAAAACGTATGGCGCAACGGATGTGAAAATTACAACGAACTACAAAATTGACGAAAAAGGTGCAGATATTAGTCAAGAAGTGGAAGAAAAATTGTTTGAAGGTATGAAACAATTCTTAGGTGAAAATGTTACTTATGAATCGTTTATCCAGAATAGTTTGAAACAATCTGATATGGTCGGTCCTACAATTGCTAACGACATTATCTATGGTGCTATCGTTGCTATTATCGTTGCATTGATTTGTATGTTCTTATACATCTTCATTCGATTCTCAAAATGGCAATATGGTCTTGGTGCTGTTGTCGCTTTGGTTCACGACTCGGTTATCGTTATCGGTATTTATTCATTGCTGTACGGAATTGTTCCATTCTCATTGGAAATTGGACAAACTTTCGTTGCTGCAATCTTGACAATTATCGGTTATTCAATCAACGATACAGTGGTTGTATTTGACCGTATCCGTGAGTTTACAAAAGAATATCCAAAGCGTCAAACAAAATTGTTGTTCAATCAAGGTATCAATAGTACAATCAGTCGTACAATCAATACATCTCTAACAACATTCTTAACATTGTTGATTATGTTCATCTTCGGTGCTGATGCAATTAAGGGATTTGTATTCTCAATGGCAATTGGTATCATCGTTGGTACATACTCATCATTGTTTGTTGCTTCTCCAATTTCGTATGCCTTTATGAAGAAAAATGAAGGGGAATCTATTGAAAAAGCATAATGAATAAATATATTTAAGAAAAGAGAGTATCATTTTGGTACTCTCTTTTTTTTTAGAAATAGCTTACAACTAAATCGTTGCCAAGGTGTATATCATTGCATTATAACACATAATCCTAAATCCAAAATTCTTAATTCTAAATTCTTAACTCTTAATTCTTAACTCTTAAATGTCCTCTCTCTATATACATATCCCATATTGTAAAAAGTTATGCTATTATTGTGATTTTCATTTTAGCCTTAATTTGAAAACTCGCGGACTTGTAATACCTGCGATTTGTAAAGAATTAGAAATGCAAAAAAAATTCTTTAATTCGCAGGATATTTCAACGCTTTATTTTGGAGGAGGTACACCATCTGTATTGTCACAACAGGAATTATTACAGATTTTTCGTGCAATACGCGAAAATTATTCTATTCGTTCAGATGCGGAAATTACCTTTGAATGTAATCCTGATGATATAACCCACGAATACTTGATTTTTTTACATTCTTTGGGTGTAAATCGTTTGAGTATTGGAATACAATCATTTTTCGATGATGATTTACAAACATTAAATCGCCGTCATTCGGCAAACACTGCTCGTAGCGCAGTGAAAATGGCTCAAAATTGTGACTTCAAAAATATTACTGTTGATTTGATTTACGGATTACCAAATATGACGTTGAATCGTTGGAAATATAATCTTTCAGAAGTAGAAAAATTGAATATACAACATCTTTCAGCATATTCTCTTATGGTTGAAGAATATACGGCTTTACATAAATTTGTAAAAACAGGAAAATTTATTTTGCCAAATGATGATGAGGTCGTTTTACAATTTGAATACCTTATGGATTGGGCTACTGAAAATGGTTTTGATCAATATGAAATATCGAATTTTGCTAAGGCAAATTATGAATCAAGACATAACTCATCGTATTGGACAGGGAAATCGTATTTAGGTATTGGACCATCGGCACACTCTTTTGATGGGAAAAAACGGTATTGGAATATTTCACACAATACGAAATATGTGGAAGCAATCAATTCTGGAAATTTACCACAGGAAGTTGAAGTATTGACAAAAAAAGATATGTTCAATGAGCTTATTATGACAAGATTACGAATGAATGAGGGAATTTCAATTCATCAATTACAAAATGATTTTCCAGAATACTATTCCGCATTTGCTCAACAAATCGAAAGATTTATAAACGAGAATCTTCTTCAAGAAAACAATGGAAGGATTTCATTCACGCGAAAAGGAATAATGCTATCAGATATGATAATGAGTGAGTTGTTTGAAAGCAAGATATGACGAAATCTTATCGAATGATTGAAATGCTCCAAATTTAAGACGCAAAACCATAACTCTTATCTCGTAATTCTTAACTCTTAACTCTTAACTCTTAACAGCTTGGAACGGAAAACATTGTCGTTTGAAAACCGCTTTCCATTTTTTCGTCTTCTATTTCAAAATCTTCTTCTTTTTCTAGTCGCATTGTAACCATTGCTGCTTTCATTTTTCCACCCATTGGCGGTGCCATTTTCGATATATCAATTTGAGCCGTAATAAGTTGCTTTGGAAATTTTTGAAATAATGCTTCAAGGGTGCGTTTACACACATTTTCAAGTAATGAAGATGTGATTTTCATTTGTTCTGCAACAATTTCGTATGCGGTTTGATAGTTTAACGCATCTTTTATGTTGTCGCTTTCGGCAGCCTTTGATGCATCATATTCTAACCATAAATTAACAATAAAACGATTTCCAACTTTTTTTTCTGTATCAGTACACCCATGGAATGCGTAAAATTCCATCTCTTGTAGCTCAATCAAACTATTCATTTCAAAAATTTTTACAAAGAAATAAAAAAATATGTTTTTGAGTTGCTCAATGAAATAGAAATTGTATATTTGTCGCGTAAAAAATTTTTAACTATTAACAATTAAACAAAAAGTATTATGAAAAAATTAAAATTTTTCGCTCTTGCTCTTGTAGCAGCATTTGGATTCGCAGCTTGCGGTGATGAAGATTCTGAGAACTTTGATTCAGCAACTATCGTAATGGGTGGTTCTAAATCTGCTAATGGTTCTTTCTACACATTCAGTAATGGTGTTCAAACAAAACAAGGACTTACAGATAATAATGCTGCAGCAAATGTGGTATTCTGTTTCTCTACACTTGATGACAACTTCAAATTTATTTCTGGTTCTGAATCAGCAAATGAGATTGTAAAAGAAGCTTGTGCTAATTCTGTTACAAAATTCGTAGAAATTGGTAATGCAACAGAAAATAAATTTGAAGGTGCAGATTGGACTGCTGCAAAGACATCTATTGAAATCAGCAAAAAAGTTGCAAAAGGTAACAATGCTATTGCATTCAGCAATGACAAATGTCAAGGTTTCTTCGAAATCGGTGATTATGTTGAAGCAACAGAAGATTTAACTTTGAAAATCTGGGTTAAGAAATAATCTTTCTTAATTTAAATAACGAGAAACCCGATTCTTTGGAGTCGGGTTTTTTTGTGCCTTGAAGTAACGATTGTTTCAGGTTAAAAAGTTATATATTTGTGTCGTTAAAATGTAACGATTCATATAAATGAATATTGTACCAGTTCCAAATCTTTCCGACTGCGAAGAAATAGCTGTTATTACACGCCCTCATGGTGTTGATGGGGAAGTACTTGTTTCTGTAAAAAATATTGATTATGAAGATTTTAAGGATTTCGATTTCGTGTTTTTTCAGTTACAAGAGCGTCTTGTCCCTTTTTTTATAGAGAAAGTAACCATAAAAAGTAATTCTCTTTTTGTTAAATTTGAAGATATTTCAACTATAGAAAAGGCAGAATTGTATTGTGGTACAAAAATTTTTATGGAGATTGAGTCAGATTCAGAGGTGGAAGAATCTGATTTTGAATATGTTGGCTATTCGGTGGTAGATGTGAGCAATCAACAAAAAATAGGTGTAGTGCATGATGTGGTAGCGTATTCTATGAATATCCTCCTTGATGTTTTGAATTTAGATAATATATCGGTTTTAATTCCTTTTGCAGATGACCTTGTTAAAGAAATCAATGACAACGAGAAAAAAATTATAATGGAAATACCCGAAGGACTTTTAGATGCATAAAAAAGCAGTAAGTCTATAAGCCAGATTCTGTTCCTTTGCAGGATTCTATCATTTATCTAACGCAACCTACCCTCCAACTCGGGCGAGCAACCCTCAATCGCTGGTTTACATGGTCTTGCAACTTGTCGGTGACACAACTATATAAATCACTCTACATATTGGTGGTCTCTTACACCACCTTCTCACCCTTACCAAATTTCTCTGGCGGTTATTTTCTTCTGCCATACCATACGCTCACGCATATCTGTTTTTTCAACAGGCACAATGCTCTTTGTTGTCTGGACTTTCCTCCCTCTTTCGAGAGCGATAGAACGACCTACTGCGCTACAAAAATAGTGATTATTTAGAGAAATCAATATTTTTTCTCCTAACGATTTACATTGAGACGTTAAAACTGAATCCTGATAACAAATGATAATATTTCCGAGGTATAATTTTGTCGCTTATTGATTTTTTGATATTTTTTTTAATGAAAGTATATAAATTGATTTGAAAATAAAAAAAAATACTAATTTTGCATCGTTATTAAAAATATGATTATGAAACGATTAAAAACATTTGTATTGCTTGTATTGACTGCTGTTACAGCAACTTATGCACAAGAAGTGTGTACTGCACAAGCAGAAAAAGAACCTACAAAATTCGACCAATGGTTTTCTGCTGGTTGGGGTTTAAATGGTAGTATGGGAGCAAATTTGTATTTGGGAGATGTTGCTGAAGAACCTTTTTCTGATTTGCGTGCAATGATTAACATTGGTTTGCAAAAAGAAATAACTCCATGGTTATATTGGAGATTTAATGGCGCTTACGGAAATTTGGCTGGAACAAAGGATGAATATAAGAGTGGCGCACCTGCAAATTTGAAGTTTAAAACTAAATATACAGAGTATAATACATCTTTGAAAGTTGATTTGTTTGGTTTTAATGATAACTTGCGTGCTAAGAAAATAGCTCCTTATGTGTATGCTGGTGTTGGTTTGATAAACTTGAGAAGTCGTTTGTCTGATTCTGAATCAGGTGCAACAAAGGCGTCTTTTGGTTACAATGGTTGGGTTGCTACTTCTGCAACACACGAGGTTGAAGTTCCTTTTGGCTTGGGTGCAGAATGGAAAGTTTCTAAAGCACTTTCTTTCACACTCGATGCTTCTATGACATTGGTTAAATCTGATAAACTTGATGCTTGTATCTCTAATTATGATGATAAATTCTTAGAGGATATGTTTAGTACACTTTCTTTAGGATTCGTTTACAAGTTTGGTTATAGAGATTGTGATAAAGATGGCGTTGTGAATTGTAAAGATAAATGTCCAGATACTCCTTATGGTATTGCTGTTAATGAAGATGGTTGTCCATTCGATAAAGATGGAGATGGCATTTCGGATTTTGAAGATCAATGTCCCGATGAACCAGGTTCTGCTGCATTAAATGGTTGTCCAGATAAAGATGGTGATGGTATTGCAGATAAGGACGATAAATGCCCAGATGTAGCTGGTTTGGCAGAATTTGAAGGTTGTGCTGATTCTGATGGCGATGGTATTGCCGATCCAGATGATAAATGTCCAGATGTAGCTGGTTTGGCAGAATTCCAAGGATGTCCAGATTCTGATGGAGATGGTGTTGCTGACGCAGAAGATGAATGTCCAGATGTTGCTGGTGATCCAAAATATAATGGTTGCCCAGATAAAGATGGTGATGGAGTTCCTGATAATCTTGATAGATGTCCAGATGTAGCTGGTTTAGAAGCTAATGCTGGTTGTCCAGCAGTTAAGAAAGAAGTGTTGAAAACATTTGAAAGAGCTTTGACTGGTATTCAATTCGAAACTGGTAAGTCGGTTATTAAATCTCAATCATATTCTATTCTTAATGATGTAGTGAACGCTATGAAGGAAAATCCAGAATATAATTTGGAAATAAATGGTCATACTGATAATGTTGGCGATTCTCAAAAGAACCAAAAGTTATCTGAAGATCGTGCTGCTGCTGTGAAAAAATATTTGAAGGATAAAGGTGTTGAAGAAAATAGAATGATTGCTCGTGGTCATGGAGATTCTCAACCAATCGCTGATAATAAAACAAAGGCTGGTCAAGCAAAGAACCGTCGCGTTGAATTCAAAGTTGTTTTCCAAAAATTAGAAATGGAATAAGTAAAATAGGAAATATCCTTTAATAATAGAAAGAGACGATGTTCAAACATCGTCTCTTTTTTTGTATGCGAAATCAAAAATAAAAAAGCGAAATCACTACGTGAATTCGCTTTTTGTGCTCAGAACGGGACTTGAACCCGTACAGCCTAATGGCCACATGCCCCTCAAACATGCTTGTCTACCAATTCCAACACCTGAGCAAAATTGATGCGCAAATATAGGTATTTTTAATGTTTCATAATATTTTATGCTAAATAAATAGCACCACCGCATACATTTTTACGTGCTCCTGTGACAGAAGCTAAACAATTTGCTTGTGTATTTACTCGTAAGTAACCCAAATATGCAAAAATGAGAGCTTCTTTGTAATCGATGAGATTTATTTCAGGAATGACTAATTTGCTTTCTGCATATTGTGCAATACGTTTTACTAAATATTGGTTTTTTATACCACCACCAGTACATAATGTCTTAGTTCCTTTACCTTTTAATGCATTGCCTATTTGAATTGCACAATGTTCGTAATAGGTTGCCATTTTATCTAAATTTGATAATTTTGTTTTTTCAAAAAAAGGCAGAATATTTTCTTCTATCCATTCTCGACCTAATGATTTTGGCGCATCTTGTTTGTAATATTCAAGTTCGTTAAGTTGAGATAATAATGAGCTGTCCACAATTCCTTTTTGCCCCAATTCACCATTTAAATCGTAGTCTTTCCCATATTCACGAGCAAATGAATTTAAAACAATATTTGCAGGACAAATATCCCACGCAATACGTTTTTTATTTGTATTGGTCGATACGTTTGCGAATCCTCCTATATTGAGACAATAATTATATTCAGAGAATAGTAACTCGTCTCCTATTGGCACAAGCGGTGCTCCTTGCCCACCCATAGCAACGTCTAAAGTGCGAAAATCACAAATGGTTGTTATTCCACTTTCAGCAGCAATATGTGCACCAGAACCGATTTGTAAGGTTAAACCGCTTTTTGGAGTGTGAAAAACAGTTTGTCCGTGACTACATACGTAATTGGCTTGAATATGGTGCTTCCCAATAAAATCTTTAATGCTTTTCCCACAAAAAACGCCAAAGTCAACGTGTAATTGTGCTAATTCAACTGCGGAAAGGGTGTGAGAAAGTAACAATCGTTTTTGTAAATCTTTACTATATATATATGTATCAGTTGCTAAAAATGAAAATGAATTATGTTCAAATTGAACAGCACAAATATCCAACCCATCAACAGAGGTTCCAGACATTAATCCAATATATATAGGTGAATCCATACAGCAAATTTACATTTGTTTTGGTAAAAGACATTGTTTTTGCGTATTTTCTTTTTTTTTCCTTTCTTATTAGTTGATACAGAATGAATTTAAAGAAAAAAATGAGGTCATTGATTTATTTTTTCTCTTTTTTGTGTTGTATTTCAAAAAATTAACTACTTTTGCAACCCGATTTAATGGGAAAAGTATATCTAATAATAAACAAATTAATACAGTAATATGCCTACAATTCAGCAGTTAGTAAGAAAAGGTAGAGCAGAGTTGGAAGACAAAAGTAAGTCTCCAGCATTAGGCTCTTGCCCACAAAAAAGAGGTGTATGCGTTCGTGTTTACACAACTACACCTAAGAAACCTAATTCTGCAATGCGTAAGGTTGCTCGTGTACGTTTAACAAACGGAAAGGAAGTAAACGCTTACATTCCAGGAGAAGGTCACAAACTTCAAGAACACTCTATCGTACTTGTACGTGGAGGTCGTGTCAAAGACTTGCCAGGTGTTCGTTATCACTTAGTAAGAGGTGCATTGGATTCTTCTGGTGTAGAAGGTCGCTTGCAATCTCGCTCTAAATATGGAGCTAAACGTCCAAAAGAAACTAAAAAATAATTTTAAATAAGCATTTTCAATGAGAAAGAGTAAACCAAAAAAACGAGTAATTCTACCAGATCCTAAGTTTGGGGATGTGGCAGTAACGAAGTTCGTAAATAATCTTATGATTGATGGTAAAAAAAGCATCGCATACGATATTTTTTATGATACGTTAGATATCGTTGAAGAAAAGAAACAAACTTCTGATATGTCTGCATTAGACGTATGGAAAAAGGCCTTAGACAATGTTACTCCATTGGTAGAGGTAAAAAGCCGTCGTGTCGGTGGTGCTACATTCCAGATTCCATCTGAAATTCGTCCAGCTCGCCGTGAATCAATCGGTATGAAAAATTTGATTTTGTACGCTCGTAAACGTGCTGGTCATTCAATGAAAGATAAATTAGCTGCTGAAATTTTGGCTGCCTTCAACGAAGAAGGTGGAGCTTTCAAGAAGAAAGACGAAACTCACAGAATGGCAGAAGCGAACAAAGCATTTTCTCACTTCAGATTTTAATAAGACCGAAAGATGGCTAAAGTTGATTTACATTACACAAGAAACATTGGTATCGCAGCTCATATCGATGCTGGTAAAACGACTACCACTGAACGTATTCTTTATTATACTGGAAAAACTCACAAAATTGGTGAAGTTCACGATGGTGGTGCAACAATGGACTGGATGGTTCAAGAACAAGAACGTGGTATCACAATTTGTTCTGCTGCAACTACTTGTTTCTGGAAATATAAAGATAATCAATATAAAATAAATATCATCGATACTCCAGGAAACGTTGACTTCACTTCAGAAGTAAACCGTTCTTTGCGTATTCTTGATGGTCTAGTATTTTTGTTCTCTGCTGTTGATGGTGTTGAACCTCAATCAGAAACAAACTGGCGTCTTGCAGATGGTTACAATGTAACTCGTTTGGGATTCGTTAATAAAATGGACCGTCAAGGTGCTGATTTCTTGAACGTGTGCAAACAAGTTCGTGAAATGTTAGGTGGTAACGCTGTTCCTCTTCAATTACCAATTGGCGCAGAAGACACATTCAAAGGGGTTGTTGACTTGGTAAAAGGTAAAGGTATGGTATGGAATGAAGCGGACCAAGGTATGACTTATACTGAAGTTCCTATACCAGATGATATGAAGGATGAAGTTGCTGAATGGAGAGAAAAACTTCTTGAATCTGTATCTGAATTCGATGATACTTTGATGGAAAAATTCTTCGACGATCCAGATTCAATTACTGAAGAAGAAATTCTTGCAGCTCTTCGTAAGGCTTGTATTGCTAACAAAGTAATCCCTATGTTGTGTGGTTCTTCATTCAAGAATAAGGGTGTTCAAGAATTGTTGAACTATGTTATGGAATTACTTCCAAGTCCACTTGATAAAGAATATATTAAAGGTACAGATCCTAATACTGGTGCAGAAGTTCATCGTAAACCAGGTGTTGACGATCCTTTCTGTGCTTTGGCATTTAAAATTGCAACTGACCCATTCGTAGGTCGTTTGTGTTATTTCCGTGTTTATTCTGGACACTTGGATGCAGGTTCGTATGTTTACAATACAAGAAGTGGACAAAAAGAACGTATTTCTCGTATCTATCAGATGCACGCCAACAAACAAAATCCTATCGAATTTATAGAAGGTGGTGATATTGGTGCAGGTGTTGGTTTCAAAGATGTTAAGACTGGTGATACATTGTGTGACGAAAAAGCACCAATCGTTCTTGAGTCTATGACGTTCCCAGAACCAGTTATTGGTATTGCTGTTGAACCAAAAACTAAAGCTGATATTGATAAATTAGGTATGGCTTTGGCTAAATTGGCAGAAGAAGATCCTACATTTACTGTTAAGTCAGATCAAGAAACTGGTCAAACTGTCATCAGTGGTATGGGAGAATTGCACTTGGATATCATTATGGACCGTTTGAAACGTGAATTCCACGTTGAATGTACTCAAGGTGCTCCTCAAGTAAATTACAAAGAATGTATTACTACTGAAGTTGAACATCGTGAAGTTTTCAAAAAGCAATCTGGTGGTCGTGGTAAATTTGCTGATATTGCATTCAAAATTGGTCCTGCTGACGAAGGCAAAGAAGGTTTGCAATTTGAAGATTATGTTAAGGGTGGTAATATTCCAAAAGAATTTATTCCTTCTGTTGAAAAAGGTTTCAAAGCAGCAATGGAAAATGGTGTGTTAGCTGGTTATCCAGTAGAATCAATGAAAGTACAATTGATGGATGGTTCTTTCCACCCAGTTGATTCTGATGCATTATCATTTGAACTTTGTGCTAAGATGGCATATAAAGAAGCATGTAAAAAAGCTAATCCGAAGTTGTTGGAACCAATTATGAAGGTGGAAGTTGTTACTCCAGAAGAATCAATGGGTGATGTTGTTGGAGACTTGAACAAACGTCGTGGTCAAATCCGCGGTATGGATTCAAGAAATAATGCAAGTGTTGTAAAAGCATTTGTCCCTCTTGCAGAAATGTTCGGTTATGTTACCGACCTTCGAACAATTACCTCTGGTCGTGCAACATCAACAATGGAGTTTGATCACTTTGAACAAGTTCCAGCAAATATTGCAGAAACAATAATTAGTAAACAAAATTAATATTAAAGGCATGAGTCAAAGAATTAGAATTAAATTAAAGTCTTATGACCACAATCTAGTAGATAAATCTGCTGAAAAGATTGTTAAGACTGTTAAGACTACAGGTGCTGTAGTAAGTGGTCCGATTCCGCTGCCAACTCACAAGCGAATTTTTACAGTTAACCGTTCAACGCATGTTAACAAAAAAGCTCGTGAACAATTTCAATTGTCATCACATGCGAGACTACTAGATATTTATAGTAGTTCTTCAAAAACTGTTGATGCATTAATGAAACTTGAGTTGCCAAGTGGTGTTGAAGTTGAAATTAGAGTGTAGTATTTTTAAATTGTAAAAAGAGATGCTTGGTATACTAGGTAAAAAAGTAGGTATGACTTCTATCTTCTTGGAAGATGGAAAGAATGTGGCTTGTACAGTTATCGAAGCTGGACCTTGTGTTGTAACACAAGTAAAGACAAACGAAACTGATGGTTACAATTCTGTTCAGTTGGGTTTTGACGATAAAAAAGAGAAAAATACAACTCGTGCAGAATTGGGTCACTTTAAAAAAGCAAACGCTACTCCAAAAAGAGAAGTTGTTGAGTTTAGAAATTTTGATAAAGAAGTAAGTTTAGGTGATGTATTGTCTGTTGCTGATATTTTAGCAGAAGGCGATTGGTTGGATATTACTGGTACATCAAAAGGTCGTGGTTTTCAAGGTGTTGTAAAACGTCATGGTTTTGGTGGTGTTGGTGAAGCAACTCATGGCCAAGATGACCGTCAACGTGCTCCAGGTTCTATCGGTGCTTGTTCTACACCTTCTCGTGTGTTTAAAGGTATGCGCATGGGTGGTCAAATGGGAGGAAATCAAGTGAAAGTTGCGAATCTTGAGGTGTTGAAAGTATTACCTGAAAAGAATGTTGTTTTAGTGAAAGGTGCTGTACCTGGAGCTAAGGGTGGATATTTAATAATGACTAAGTAAGATGGAAATAGCAGTAAAAGATATACAAGGAAAAGAGACTGGAAAGAAGATTACACTTGACGAGTCTGTATTTGGTATCAAACCAAATGAACATGCTGTTTACTTGGATGTTAAGGCTATTTTGGCTAACAAACGTCAAGGTACTCACGCTTCAAAAGAAAAAAGTACACTTTCTGGTAGTACAAAGAAGTTGAAAAGACAAAAAGGTACAGGTGGTGCACGTGCAGGTAGCATTAAAAACCCATTGTTCCGTGGCGGAGCTAGAGTTTTTGGTCCACAACCAAGAGATTACTCAGAAAAGGTAAACAAAAAAGTAAAGGACTTGGCTCGTAAATCAGTTTTGTCTGCTAAGTTGAAAGATAATGAAATCATTGTTGTTGAAGACTTCAGTTTTGATGCTCCAAAAACTAAACAAATGGTTGAATTTAAGAAAAATTTCAATCTTGGTGATAAAAACTCTTTGTTAGTTGTGGCAAATCCAAATAATAATGTATATTTGTCCGCTAGAAATTTACAAGGGTTCTCCGTGATAAGTGCTTGTGATATAAACACTTATGAATTAATAAAGTCTAAGAATTTGATTTTATGTGAGAGTTCTGTAGAAGAAATTGTTAAAACTTTAAATAAATAATTGGTGATGGAAGTATTGCAAAAACCGATAATTACGGAAAAAATGTCGAAAAAAGGCGACGCTTTGAACCAATATGGTTTTATCGTTGACAAGGCTGCAGATAAAGATCAGATAAAAAAAGCAGTAGAAGAATTGTATGGCGTAAAAGTTTTGGCAATCAATACTATGCGTTACGAAGGTAAATTAAAAGCTCGTAATACAAAACAAGGTTTGATGATTGGCAGAACAAATGCTTATAAAAAAGCTATTGTTACGCTTCCTAAGGATCAAAAAATAGATTTCTATAGTAATATTTAATAGAGATGGCAATAAAGAAATTAAAACCAACCACTCCTGGTCAGCGTCATAAGGTTGTTGTTGTTGATACTCAAATTTCATCAACAAATAAACCTGAAAAGTCGCTTTTGGCTGTTTTGAAAAGTACGGGTGGTAGAGACAACACAGGAAAGATGACGATGCGTTATATTGGTGGAGGCCATAAACGTAGATATCGTATCATTGATTTTAAGAGAGATAAGGAAGATGTTCAAGCAGAAGTGTTGACTATTGAATATGATCCTAATAGAAGTGCTAGAATTTGTTTGGTTCAATATGCTGACGGAGAGAAAAGATATATTATCGCTCCTAATGGTATCCAAGTTGGACAAAAGGTTGTTTCTGGTGCAACAGCAGAACCTGAAATCGGTAATACATTGTATTTGAAAGATATTCCGCTAGGTACTATCATTCATAATATTGAGTTGATTCCAGGTCGTGGTGCTCAATTAGCTCGTAGTGCTGGATCTTATGCACAATTAGCTTCTCGTGATGGTAAATATGCTATTGTAAAATTACCTTCAGGTGAAACAAGAATGGTGCTTGTAACTTGTAAAGCAACGATTGGTTCTGTTTCTAATTCAGAACATTCTTTGGAGGAATCAGGAAAAGCTGGTCGTTCTAGATGGTTAGGTCGTCGTCCACGAAATAGAGGTGTAGTTATGAACCCAGTAGATCACCCTATGGGTGGTGGTGAAGGTCGTGCTTCTGGAGGTCTTCCTCGTTCAAGAAAAGGTCTTCCTTCTCGTGGTTATAAGACACGTACACCTAAAAAGGCATCGAATAAGTTGATTATTGAAAGAAGAAAGAAGTAATTAAAAAGAAGTAACTATGAGTCGTTCTCTAAAAAAAGGACCATATATTGATTTCAATTTGGAGAGAAAAGTTCTTCAAATGAATGAGAGTGGAAAGAAATCCTCTATAAAGACTTGGGCACGTGCATCAATGATTTCTCCAGATTTTGTTGGTCATACAGTATTAGTACATAATGGTAATAAATTTATTCCTGTTTATGTAACGGAAAATATGGTTGGTCACAAATTGGGTGAATTTGCACCTACACGTAATTTCCGAGGTCATGGTGGTAATAAAAAGTAAATTAGCGAGTCATGAATAGAAAAAAAGTAACAGCAGAAAAGTATAAAGAAGCCAAAAAATCTAAGGCTTTCGCTATATTGCGTGATTGCCCAACATCTCCTCGCAAAATGCGTTTGGTTGTTGATATGATTAGAGGTAAAGAGGTAAACTTAGCATTGGATATGCTTCGTTATTCTTCTAAGGAAGCTGCTCGCAAAGTTGAGAAACTTGTGATGAGCGCAGTAAATAACTGGCAACAAAAGAACGAAGGACAAAGAATTGAAGACAATACTTTGTACGTGAAGGAAATTTTCGTTAACGAAGGTAGAACTTTAAAAAGAATTCAACCAGCACCTCAAGGTCGTGCTCATAGAATTCGTAAACGTTCTAACCACGTTACTGTTGTTGTCGATACAGTTCAAACAAAATAAGTAGCAAATAAATAATTCATGGGACAAAAAGTTAATCCAATAGGAAACAGATTAGGATTTATAAGAGGTTGGGATTCTAACTGGTATGGTGGCGACAATTATGTAGAAAAACTACATGAGGATTATGAGATTCGTCGCTATTTGAATGCTCGTCTTGCAAAAGCAAGCATCTCGAAAATTATTATTGAGCGTACATTAAAAGTTGTTACAGTAACAATCAATACTGCTAGACCAGGTATCATTATTGGTAAAGGTGGTCAAGAGGTTGATAAGTTGAAAGAAGAGTTGAAAAAGATTTCCAATAAGGAAGTTCAAATCAATATCTTTGAAATCAAACGTCCAGAAGTTGATGCTGTAATAGTTGCTGATGGTATAGCTCGTCAATTGGAAGGACGTGTAGCTTATAGACGTGCAATCAAGATGGCTATTTCTTCTGCAATGAGAATGGGTGCAGAAGGTATCAAGGTTCAGATATCAGGTCGTTTGAATGGAGCAGAAATGGCTCGTTCAGAAATGTATAAAGAAGGACGTATTCCTCTACATACACTTCGAGCTGATATTGATTATGCAAGTACTTTCGCTTTAACTACGTATGGTAAGTTAGGTTTGAAGGTTTGGATTTTCAAGGGTGAGGTTTATGGTAAACCAGATTTGGCTCCAAATACAACTGTTAACAATGCTGCACCTAAGAAAAATAACTTCGGCGGAAGAAACAAAAGAACTAGTAAAAAATAACTAATAAGAATTAGCGATGTTACAACCTAGAAAAACAAAATATAGAAAGCAGCAAAAGGGCAGAATGAAAGGAAATGCTCAAAGAGGGCATGAATTGGCATTCGGATCTTTTGGAATAAAGTCATTAGAGTCTTATTGGATTACTGCTCGTCAAATTGAGGCAGCCCGTGTTGCTGTTACTCGTTATATGAAACGTGAAGGTCAAATCTGGATTCGTATCTTCCCTGATAAACCTGTTACTGCAAAACCTGCAGAAGTACGTCAAGGTAAAGGTAAAGGTGCTGTTGACCATTGGGCAGCTCCAGTTACACCAGGTAGAATTTTGTTTGAAGCAGACGGCGTTCCATTGGAAGTTGCTAAAGAAGCTCTTCGTTTAGCAGCACAAAAATTGCCGATAACAACAAAATTTGTTGTAAGAAATGATTATGTTGAAGAATAGGAGGATAAGAAATGAAAGCAACAGAAATTAGAGAATTATCGACAAAAGAGATTGAGGAAAAGATTCAAACTGAGCAAGAAGCTTTGAATAAGATGAAACTTAATCATGTGATTACTCCGTTGGAAAATCCTAATCAGATGAAGGCAGCGAGAAAAACAATTGCTCGCTTGAACACAATTTTAAGAGAACGCGAACTAACTAAATAAATTCTAAGATGGAGAGAAATTTTAGAAAAGAAAGAATCGGTATCGTAGTTAGCAACAAAATGGACAAGACAATTGTCGTTGCAGTTGAGGTAAAAGAAAAACACCCATTATACGGTAAGTTTTTGAAAAAAACATCAAAGTTTGTTGCTCACGATGAAAAGGGCGAATGCTCTGAAGGCGATGTTGTAAGAATTATGGAAACTCGTCCTTTGAGTAAGACAAAACGTTGGCGATTAGTTGAGATAATTGAAAAAACGAAATAAGAGATGATACAGCAAGAAACAAGATTAAACGTTGCTGATAATAGTGGAGCAAAAGAAGTTTTATGTATCCGAGTATTAGGCGGTACAGGAAAACGATATGCTTCTATCGGTGATAAAATCGTAGTAACTGTAAAAAGTGCAATACCAAATGGTAATGTTAAACAAGGACAAGTTACTAAAGGGGTAGTTGTTAGAACTAAGAAAGAAGTTAAGCGTGCTGATGGATCGTACATCCGCTTTGATGACAATGCTGTTGTTTTGCTTAACGAGGCAGGTGAAATGAGAGGTACTCGTATCTATGGACCAGTTGGACGTGAATTACGTGATGGTCAATATATGAAGATTGTTTCTCTTGCACCAGAAGTGTTATAATTTAATAGTAGTGAAGATGCAAAAGAAATTTAACATCAAAAAAGGCGACACAGTACTAGTTTTGTCGGGCGAGTACAAGGGTCAACAAGGAAAAATTCTAAGCATGTTGTACAAAACTGATAGAGCCCTTGTTGAAGGAATTAATTTAGTGTCAAAACACACTAAGCCTAATGCAAAAAATCCTCAAGGAGGAATTGTTAAGAAAGGAGCTCCTATTCATGTATCAAATCTTATGCTCGTTGATCCTGCAACAGGAAAACCTACAAGAGTTGGTAAGAAACGTACTGAAGCAGGTAAGTTAGTAAGATATTCAAAAAAGACAGGGGAGGAAATTAAATAATGGAGACTTACGTACCTACACTAAAAAAATTGTATAACGATACTATACAAGCGAATTTGCAAAAACAATTCGGGTATAAGTCAAAAATGCAAGTTCCACGTATCGAAAAGATCGTGATAAACCAAGCTATTGGTGACGCGGTTGCTGATAAAAAATTAATTGAAACTGCTGTTTCTGAAATTTCTTTAATAGCAGGTCAAAAGGCTATCCCTACATATTCTAGAAAGGATATTTCAAACTTTAAGTTGAGAAAGGGTATGCCAATCGGTGTTCGTGTTACTTTACGTCGTGAAAAAATGTATGAGTTTTTGGAACGACTAATTTGTACAGCTCTTCCTCGTATTAGAGATTTCCAAGGTATCAATACTAAATTTGATAAGAACGGTAATTTCACTTTCGGAATCACAGAACAAATCATTTTCCCAGAAATTGAAGTTGATAAAGTAACTAAGATGATGGGTATGGATATAACATTTGTGACATCTGCAAAAACTGATGAAGAAGGTTTTGCATTACTAAAAGAATTTGGTTTCCCATTTAAAAAATAGATGATAGCATGGCAAAAGAATCAATGAAAGCACGCGAAAGAAAGCGTCAAAAGTTAGTTGATAAATATGCGAAGAAACGCGCAGAATTGAAAGCTCAAGGTGATTATGTTGGTTTAAGCAGATTACCTAAAAATTCATCTCGTGTAAGATTGCACAATCGTTGCAGTATTACAGGAAGACCAAGAGGTTATATTCGTCAATTTGGTATCAGTCGTATCCAATTCCGTGAAATGGCATCGGCAGGATTGATTCCAGGAGTAAAGAAAGCAAGTTGGTAAAATATAAAGACTACAACAATGACAGATCCAATAGCAGATTATCTAACAAGGATTAGAAACGCACAAAAAGCACAACATAGAGTAGTTGAAGTGCCTTCATCAAAAATCAAACAAGAAATTACAAAGGTTTTGTTTGATAAAGGATACATTTTAAGTTACAAATTTGAAGGCGAAGGAACTGAAAGTGTTATTAAAATTGCATTGAAATATCATCCAGTGTCAAAAGCACCAGCAATTAGAAATTTGGAAAGAGTAAGTAAACCTGGTTTACGTAAATATGTTCCAGTTGAAGAGTTGCCACGCGTATTGAATGGTTTAGGTATAGCCATTTTGTCTACGAATAAAGGAATAGTTTCTGATAAAGAAGCTCGTGCTTTGAATGTTGGTGGTGAAGTTTTGTGTTACGTATATTAATAGTAAGTAGAATGTCACGTATAGGAAAAGCACCGATTAGTATTCCAGAAAAAGTGGAAGTAAAGGTTGATGGAAACCTTGTTAAGGTAAAAGGACCAAAAGGTGAGTTGGTACAAAAAATCGCCGATGGTTTTGAGATTAAAATTGAAAATGGTACTTTGGTTATAGAAAGACCATCTGAAGAAAAAGATGCTAAGTCAAAACATGGATTGTATCGTGCTTTGATTAACAATATGGTAAAAGGTGTAACTGAAGGTTATACAAAGGAACAAGAATTTGTGGGGGTTGGTTACCGTGTAACTGTAACTGGTCAAAATGTTGAAATGGCATTAGGTTTTTCTCACACAATTATTTTCCAATTACCTATTGAAGTTAAAGCTGAAGCAAAAACAGAAAGAGGTAGTAATCCTATGTTAACTTTGACTAGTTGTGATAAACAATTGTTAGGTCAAGTTGCAGCGAAGATTCGTTCGTTAAGAGCTCCAGAACCATATAAGGGTAAAGGTATCAAGTTCAAGGGAGAACAAATTCGTCGTAAGGCTGGTAAATCTGCAGGTAAATAATAAAACTTAGGAAAGATGGCTATTACAAAGATAGAAAGAAGAATTAGAATTAAGAGAAGAATACGTAAGGTTGTTAATGGAACAGCCGAAAGACCTCGTATGTCAGTATTCAGAAGTAACAAACAAATTTCTGTTCAATTGATTGATGACGTTGAAGGAAAAACATTAGTTGCTGTTTCTTCATTGGATAAAGATCTTGCTACAGCAAGTACAGGAAAAACGAAAATTGAGCAAGCTGCCATTGTAGGAGAAGCTATTGCGAAGAAAGCAACAGAAAAAGGTATTTCTACAGTAGTTTTCGACAGAAATGGTTATTTGTATCATGGAAGAGTAAAATCATTGGCTGATTCAGCTCGTAGTAACGGTTTAAATTTTTAGTAACATGTTAGATAGAAATTCAAAGAAAGTAAAAGTAACTTCTGACTTAGAGTTAAAAGATCGTTTGGTTCACATTAATCGTGTTACTAAAGTTACGAAAGGTGGTAGAACATTCACTTTTGCAGCTATCGTAGTTGTGGGAAATGAGAATGGTGTAGTGGGTTATGGTTTAGGAAAAGCTGGTGAAGTTACTGCTGCGATAGAAAAAGGTGTTGAAGATGCAAAGAAAAATTTGATTCGTGTTCCTTTGATTAAAGGTACATTGCCACATGGACAAGAATCAAAATTTGGTG
This sequence comes from Bacteroidales bacterium, assembly GCA_045599365.1. Taxonomy (GTDB): domain Bacteria; phylum Bacteroidota; class Bacteroidia; order Bacteroidales; family UBA1715; genus UBA1715. The sequence goes on along the minus strand of JAZRVS010000123.1, from coordinate 5,432 downwards.
GCGCACAAGTATTGATTCAACCAGCAACACCTGGTACGGGAGTTAAGGCTGGTGGAGCTATGCGTGCTGTGTTGGAAAGTGCAGGTATTAAAGATGTGCTTGCAAAATCAAAAGGCTCTTCAAACCCACACAATGTTGTAAAAGCAACTTTCAAAGCATTGATGGAAATGCAAGATGCATACATGGTTGCAGAACAACGTGGTATAGAATTGACAAAAGTGTTTAATGGATAATTTTTACAGATATGTCAAAAATACGAGTTACATTGATAAAAAGTACAATCGATAGAGATAAATCTCAAAAGGTTATTTTGAAAACTATGGGATTAGGAAAGATTGGTTCCAGCGTAGAAAAAGAAGCCACACCTGAATTTATGGGTATGGTTAAGAAGGTTAATCATTTAGTAAAAATAGAAGAAATTTAGTACGACAATGGATTTACATACATTAAAACCTGTACAAGGTACAAAAAGTAAGAAAATTATCGGTCGTGGTGCTGGTTCTGGTCATGGTGGAACGAGTACTCGTGGTAGCAAGGGTGCTAAATCAAGAAGCGGTTTCTCTCATAAAATCGGATTTGAAGGTGGTCAGATGCCATTACAAAGACGCGTTCCAAAATTTGGTTTCAAGAGTTTTAATCGTGTTGAATATAAAGCAATTAATTTGAGCGAAATTCAAACTATCTTTGATAAAAAAGGTATTGTAGAATTTGATCAAACCGTATTTGTTCAATGTGGTTTGGCTTCAAAAAATGATTTAATAAAAATTTTAGCGAAAGGAAATTTGACAGCTAAGGTTTCTGTTAAAGCCGATGCATATTCAGCAAAAGCAAAAGAAGTCATTGAAGCTCAAGGTGGAACAATTGAAGCATAATAATTAGATATGAAGTTTATCGAAACCATAAAAAATATTTGGAAGATTCAGGAGTTACGCTCCCGAATCTTGTTTACACTCGGTTTGATTCTAATTTATCGTTTAGGATCTTTCGTTGTGTTACCAGGGGTTGATCCAGCAAGTTTGGATAATTTAGCAAAGCAGTCAAACGAAGGTTTGTTAGGTTTGATTAACATGTTCTCTGGTGGTGCATTTGCTAATGCTTCTGTTTTTGCATTGGGAATTATGCCATACATTTCATCTTCAATTGTTATTCAATTGTTAGGAATGGCAATCCCATATTTCCAAAAATTGCAGCGAGAAGGCGAAAGTGGAAGAAAGAAGATAACTCAAATTACTCGTGTATTGACAATTTTCATTACAGCAGCTCAAGCACCAGCATATTTGAAGAATTTGGAATATCAAATTGGTGCGGACTTTAGTGGAGCATTTTGGGTTTCGTCAATTATTATTATGACAGCAGGTACGATGTTCATAATGTGGTTAGGTGAAAGAATTACTGATAAAGGTGTTGGTAATGGTATTTCATTAATCATTATGATAGGTATCATAGCTCGATTCCCATCTGCTTTATTCCAAGAATTTGGAACTCGAATTGAAGGAGCTGGCGGTTTGATAGTATTCTTGATAGAATTGGTAATGTTATTGGTAATTATTACGTTGGCGATAATGTTGGTACAAGGAACAAGAAGAATACCTGTTCAATATGCAAAAAGAGTTGTTGGAAATAAACAATATGGTGGTGTTCGTCAGTATTTACCAATAAAGGTAAATGGGGCTGGTGTTATGCCAATCATTTTTGCACAAGCTTTGATGTTTATTCCATTAACATTTGCTGGTTTTTCAGCTTCTGATAGTGCATCATCGTTCTTGTCTGCTTTTGCAGATCATACGAATTTATGGTACAATATTGTATATGCCGTGTTAATTATATTATTTACATATTTTTACACAGCAATTACAATGAACCCACAACAAATTTCAGAGGAATTGAAACGGAATGGTGGTTTCATACCAGGTGTAAAACCAGGAAAGAAAACTGCAGATTTTATAGACGATGTAATTTCAAGAATTACTTTACCAGGTTCTATTTTCTTGGCAATCGTTGCTATTTTGCCTGCATTTGCCTCTATAGCACATGTTAGTAACCAATTCTCATATTTCTATGGTGGTACATCATTGTTGATTATCGTAGGTGTAATATTGGATACGTTACAACAAATAGAGAGTTATTTATTGAATCGTCATTATGATGGTTTGATGAAGAATGGTAGAATAAAGGGTCGCTCTGGGGTTGGAACAACAATGATTTAATTATGGCAAAACAACAGTCTATAGAACAAGATGGAACCATAGTTGAAGCATTGTCAAATGCAATGTTTCGAGTTGAGTTGACGAATGGACACGTCATAACGGCTCATATCTCTGGTAAAATGAGAATGCATTATATAAAGATTTTGCCAGGGGATAAAGTGAAAGTAGAAATGTCCTTATATGATTTAACAAAAGGAAGAATAACGTTCCGATATAAGTAAAAAATTAAAACAATGAAAGTTAGAGCATCTGTAAAGAAGAGAAACGAAGATTGTAAAATCGTTCGTCGTAAAGGAAGAATTTACGTGATTAATAAAAAAAATCCTAAAATGAAACAACGTCAAGGATAATTTAATAATTTTGCACAAATTTTTTAAGGAGTCAGTATGGCAAGAATAGCTGGTATAGATTTACCAAAGAACAAAAGAGGTGAGATAGCGTTGACATATATCTACGGTATCGGAAGATCAACTGCTGGGAAAATATTAGATAAAGCAGGAATTGATAGAGGAATAAAAGTTCAAGATTGGTCGGATGATCAAGAAACTGCAATTCGTAATATTATCGGCGAAGATTTGAAAGTAGAAGGTGAGTTGCGTTCTGAAGTGCAAATGAACATCAAACGTTTGATGGATATCGGATGTTATAGAGGAATTCGTCACAGATTAGGTTTGCCTGTTCGTGGACAATCTACGAAAAACAATGCTAGAACAAGAAAAGGTAAGAAGAAAACTGTTGCAAACAAGAAAAAAGCAACTAAATAATAATTGATACGGTATGGCAAAAAAAGCAAAATCAGTTAAGAAGATTGTAAAGGTTGAGGCTGCTGGTCAGGCTCACATTCATGCTTCGTTTAACAACATTATTGTTACCATTACTAACGGAGAAGGACAAGTAATATCTTGGTCATCATCTGGACGTAAGGGATTCCGTGGATCAAAGAAAAATACTCCTTATGCTGCACAAGTTGCTGCTCAGGATTGCGCGAAAGAAGCATTCGATTTAGGATTGCGTCGCGTAAAAGTATATGTAAAAGGTCCTGGAGCAGGTAGAGAATCAGCAATTCGCACAATTCACAATGCTGGAATTGAAGTAACAGAAATTATTGATGTTACACCACTTCCACATAATGGTTGTCGTCCTCCAAAAAGAAGAAGAGTATAGTAATTATTAAATTGTAAGAATAAATGGCAAGATATACAGGATCGACATCTAAAGTCGCTCGTAAATTTGGTGAACCAATTTTTGGTCCAGATAGTGCATTACAAAAAAGAAACTATGCTCCTGGTCAGCATGGTCCTTCTAAGAGAAGAGGTAAAAAAACTGAGTATGGTATTCAGTTGCAAGAAAAACAGAAAGCAAAATACACGTATGGTGTGTTAGAACGTCAGTTCTCAAATTTGTTTGCAGAAGCAGAAAGAAGACCAGGTATTACAGGTGAGATTTTGATTCAATTGTTGGAACAACGTTTAGATAATGTTGTATTCCGTATGGGTATAGCTCCATCACGTAGAGCAGCACGTCAATTGGTTAATCACGGACACATAATGGTGGATGGAAAAGTTGTTAACATTCCTTCATTTTCAGTAAAACAAGGTATGGTAATAGCTGTTAGACCAAAATCAAAATCATTGGAAGTTATCACAAGTTCATTGAGTACAAATTCAGTAAGCAAGTACCCTTGGGTTGAATTTGATAAAAATGAAATGCAAGGTAAGTTCTTAAATGTTCCAGAACGTTCTGAAATTCCAGAAAACATTAAGGAACAATTGATAGTTGAACTATATTCAAAATAATAATTAAAGGCATTTTTGTATGGCAATATCATTTCAAAAACCCGATAAAGTTATTATGCTTGAGTCGGACGATCGTTTTGGAAAGTTCGAATTCCGTCCTCTTGAACCAGGTTATGGTACAACAGTAGGGAATGCAATCCGTAGAGTTTTGTTATCTGCATTGGAAGGTTATGCAGTAACAAATATCAAGATTGAGGGCGTTGATCACGAATTTACAACGATAAAAGGGGTAGTAGAAGATGTAACAGAAATCATCTTGAATATTAAGAAGATTCGTTTCAAAAAAATTGTAGCTGACAATGTTCAAGGTGAAAAATTCACTATTACAGTTGCAGGCAAAACACAGTTGTTAGCATCGGATTTGGATGCGTTGATGACGAACTTTAAGGTTTTGAACCCAGAGTTGGTATTGTGCAACATGGATTCTTCTGTTAAGTTGTCTATTGACTTCTACATTGGTAAAGGTCGTGGTTATGTTCCAGCAGAAGAGAATAAACCAATGGATTCAGAATTTGGTATCATTCAAGTTGATTCAATTTTCACTCCTATAGTTAATGTTAAGTATTCGACGGAAAATTTCCGTGTAGAACAAAAAACAGACTACGAGAAGTTGGTTATTGAAATCAAGACAGATGGTTCTGTTCAACCAAAAGAAGCTTTGAAAGAAGCAGCTCATGTTTTGATTCAGCATTTCATGTTGTTCTCAGATGAGAAATTCACGATAGATGTCGAAAAGAAATTTGAAAACGAAGAATTTGATGAAGAAGTTTTGCGTATGCGTCAGTTGTTAAAACAACGTTTAGTTGAAATGGATTTATCGGTTCGTGCGTTGAATTGCTTGAAGGCAGCTGATGTTGATACATTGGGTGAATTAGTTCAATATAATAAAGCTGATTTATTGAAATTTAGAAATTTTGGTAAGAAATCTTTAACAGAATTGGATGAGTTGCTTGCAAATTTGAACTTAAATTTCGGTATGGATATTACGAAATATAAATTGGATAAAGAATAGAAAGATGAGACACGGAAGAAAAGTAAACCATTTAGGTAGAACGCATGAACATAGATTGGCTATGTTGTCAAATATGGCTACATCTTTAATCATGCATAAAAGAATAAAAACAACAGTAGCAAAGGCAAAAGCATTGCAAAAATATGTAGATCCAATTATTACAAGATCAAAAGATGATAGCACACACTCTCGTCGTATGGTTTTCCGTGATTTACAAAATAAATATGCTGTAACTGAATTGTTCCGCGAGGTTTCAACAAAAGTTGCAGATCGTCCAGGTGGATACACAAGAATTATAAAACTTGGTACACGTGTGGGTGATGCTGCAGAAATGTGTTTGATTGAGTTGGTTGATTTCAACGATGTTTACAAGAAGGTAGCTGCTCCAGCAGAAAAGAAAACTACTGTTCGTAGAAG
>JAZRVS010000122.1:0-1582 GCA_045599365.1 Bacteroidales bacterium | reverse complement strand
TATGCTTGTCACACTTGAAGGGATTGTTATGCTTGTCAAGCCACTGCATCCAGAGAAGGCATAAGAACCTATGCTTGTCACGCTGTCGTCATCAGGAATAATGCTATTTTTGCAACCAAATACCAACGTTCCGGTTGCCGTTTCAATAAGACAATTGCCAGCACTGTGATATTTACTGTTCCCACTTGCAACTGTTATGCTTGTCAAACCACTACAATCAATGAAAGCATATACACCTATACTTTCAATGCCGTCTGGTATTGTTATGCTTGTCAAACCACTGCATCCATAGAAGGCATAACTCGGGATTGTCTTAACTTTATCACCAATATTGACTGTTGCAAGTTTTGTGCAACCACTGAATATAGGATAAGTTGAAGAACCTGCCGTTGTGCAGTTGATTGCATTCCAATTTACCGTTGTCAAACCGCTGCAATTATAGAAGGCATAATAACCTATGCTTGTCACACTGTCGGGAATTGTTATGCTTGTCAAGCCACTGCATCCTTCAAAGGCATATGCTCCTATGCTTGTCACACTGTCGGGGATTGTTATGCTTGTCAATCCACTGCATCCATAGAAGGCATCACCTATGCTTGTCACACTGTCTGGGATTGTTATGCTTGTCAATCCACTGCAATTATAGAAGGCTAATGAACCTATGCTTGTCACACTGTCGGGAATTGTTATGCTTGTCAAGCCACTGCATCCATAGAAGGCCCATTCACCTATGCTTGTCACACTGTCGGGGATTGTTATGCTTGTCAAGCCACTGCATTCATAAAAGGCAGATCCACCTATGCTTGTCACACTGCCGTCATCAGGTATAATGCTATTTTTGCAACCCAACATCAACATCCTTGTGGCAGTTTCAACAAGGCAATTCCCCGTACTATGATATACACTGTTTCCACTTGCAACTGTTATGCTTGTCAATCCACTGCATCCATAGAAGGCATAATCACCTATGCTTGTTACGCTGTTGCCTATCGTCACACTTTGAAGACCGCTGCAATATTCGAAGGCACCTTTACCTATGCTTGTCACACTGTCTGGTATTATTATGCTTGTAAGTTTACTGCATCTATAGAAGACATATTCACCTATGCTTGTTACACCATTGCCTATCGTCACACTTTGAAGACCACTGCAATTGTAGAATGCATAAGAACCTATGCTTGTTACACTGTCTGGTATCGTCACGTTTGTCAATCCACTGCATTCATAGAAGGCATGATATATAGTTTGAATTATATTTGGAATTGTAATATCAGTTGCAGTTCCAACATAACCTACAAGAGTTGTGCCATCATAAATGACAAATCCAGTTTCGTCTGAAATTTGTTTGCTCGGTGTATCATCTGTATAAACATTGAACGCATAATACCCGACATAGCCATTATCAGTTGAACCTGCAGTTATCGTCAAACTTGATTTGTTCCATACTTCCACAAGTCTGTAGCAATATTCAAAGGCATAAGAACCAATCGAAGTGACACTGTTGCCTATCGTCGCTCTTGTCAGACCACTACATCCGGAGAAGGCCCAATCACCTATGCTTGTCACGCTGTTGCCAATCGTC
>JAZRVS010000121.1:0-3465 GCA_045599365.1 Bacteroidales bacterium | reverse complement strand
TCCGCTAAAATGTGTACTTTTGCCCATGTTATTTTTAATTTTGTTAGCACAGCAAAAATAACACAAAGGGCTGACGTTCAAAACGGAAATCAGCCCTTATTTTTTGCCCTCAAAAAAAAGTTTTATCGGACACCAATAGTTGTGTTTATATTTCTGCCAGGCATCTTCGGTATGGTTCACTTTTGATAACGTGGTATTGGCTTGCTTTGCCATTTTTCCAGCCACACATTCAAGTACTCGTATCTCATTTTCATTGAAAACGCTCAAGTCATACGCAGCAAGTGCTTTGAAATACGGTTTTTCATCGTCAATTTCCTCAACTTCATCAAAGATTCCATAAAGAACCTTAAAATTGTTTGGAACATTTCCATACGGGAGTGCGCTATAAGTCAATCCACTAATACCGACGCAATGTTCCTTGTACATCAAGAAATCTGCATAGAACAGTAACTTGTTTAATGCTGTCTTGTAACCAACATTCATGTGCTCAAGGAAATACAGGATCATTTGCCTAACCTTGTTCACATTTGTTATGGCATAGCCGTTGTAGATGCTTCGCTTTGTAGGGAACAAAAGATTGAAAATAGTATTTAATATACTTAATCTTCTTTTATAGCGCTTGTACTAAGATTTTTTCGTATATTGCGTAACTTATAGTAGATAAAATGAAAAAAATATTTTTTAACATAGTGTGTGTCCTCTGTTGTGGAATCGCAGAAGCACAATTATTGTATAGTACAAAGTTTGAATCTCAGCCTGTAGGAACAGCGTATACACGTCCTGTTTGGACTTCAGATGGCTTTGTTACTGGTAGTTGGGATGGATTTTTGGATAAGCGTACAGCAATAGATGACAAGTATAGTTATTCGGGAGAAAAATCACTGAGAGTTTCGTATCCTAAAGGTTGCTATGGCAATAGTACAAATGGTACTGGAGCTCAGGTTGATTTAAAATTTGACGCTCGTGATGAGGCGTATATGTCGTATTGGATTCGCTTTTCCGATGATTTTAGTTGGGGAACAACGAGTGAGGGTGGAAAGTTGCCAGGTTTAGGTAGTGGAAATACATCGGGCGATAAGGTTAGCGATGGGACTAACGGCTTTACTGCTCGTTTTATGTGGCGTACTGGTGGAAGATTGGTGGTTTTGTTGTATCACATGGATTTCACTTCTACTATGGGCGAAGATGTAGAATTATTTTATCCCGATGGCTCTCCTGTAATTGCTACTCGCGGAGAATGGCATCACATTGTAGAACGTGTAAAAACGAATAGCGTTTCTGGAGGAAAAGCAAATCCCGATGGTGAATTGCAGGTTTGGTTCGATGGGCAACAGGTGTTGTTACGAAAAGGTTTGAGATTTAGAGTAAATAACGATGGCATTGATGAATTGTATTTCTCTACATTCCATGGCGGTGGTGATGCATCGTGGGCTCCTACGGTTGATAGCTATATTTGGTTCGATGATATTCGTATTGGAACAACATACGAATCTGTGGCAATGCAAACGTGTCAAAATCCTCAACTTGGCACTGATAAAGCATTGTGTGGAGCAAAGTCAATTAACATAGAAACCAATTATTCAAATGCACAAATACCGTATGTTACGTGGTATAAAGATGGTTCAAAAATCGGTTCTAAAACTAAAAGCATAACAGCACAGTCGGCAGGATTATATTCTGCATATTACGATTCTGCGTGGTGCGCCCAAAAAAGTTCTATCACCATTCACGATAATATAAAAGTTGATTTAGGGGAAGACCAATATATTTGTACTTCGTCATTCGCTACATTAGAGTCAAATGTAGAAGGCGATTCGTATCTATGGAAAAAAGACGGAACGTCATTGACCGAAACAACAAAGTCTATTCGTGTGAAAGATGCTGCTACGTATTCACTTACAGTAAAACAAACTGGTTGTGCCGATGCTTCTGATAATGTGAAGATAACTTCGGGTGCACTTTCTTTCTCCGATTATTCTGGTGATGCTGGTTCTACGATTACCATAGCAAGTCCTACAGGTGGAAATATTCATTGGTACGAAAACCCTTCCGCGAGTCCTGTGGCTACGGGAAAGGCGTATAATGCCACATTGCCTGCTGGTGAATCCTATCTCTATGCTTCTGATGCAGATAACTTTGAGGGATATGTTGGAAAACCAGGAATAGTAAATGGGAAAACATGGCATAAAAATGATTATACGATGAAATTGAAATTCGTTGTGTATAAAGAACTTACAATAAACGAAATTACGGTTTATCCGTATGCATCACAAAATATTACTATTAACATCGTAAATGCAAGTAATTCAGCAAAAGTGTTTACAAAAACATTTACTGGAGTTCAAGGCGGTGAGACCACATTGAACCTTAATGCCACACTTCCTGCTGGTACATATTATATGGATGGCGATGGCTCTACTGGCGAACTCCTAATGTCGCACGATGGAGATTCAGAAATAGCATATCCATACACTATTGATAATTTGATTTCTATTCCAAATTCGTATTATTGGAGTGGTGATAAGACAGGATATTATATGTATTTCTACAACTTTAAGGTTTCTACTGGAAATACGTGTGCGCCAACACCAATCAAATTGATGGGAAACAGAAATGGTGATTATCCTATTTCTATTGACTTTGAATCTCAACCTGTTGGAGAATCTCTCAATCGTACCAAATGGGAAAGTGAAGGTTTTAAATATGCGTGGGGTAGCGATGCTAGTTTTCCTATTCGTAGTGAGGTTGTAGATGAGGTTTCTGTTTCGGGAAGTAATTCGGTGAAGATTACCTATCCTAAAGGTGAGGTTGGCCCAAGTGGCGGTGGCGCACAAGCGTTATTTTCAATACCAAAACGTGCGGAAATTTATTCTTCGTACTATGTACGTTTTTCAGAGGACTTTAGTTGGGGCGGTACAAATAAGGAAGGAAAATTGCCTGGCATTTGCGGTATGGGCGGATGGGATGTGTGCGATGGCGGAAAAATGTGTGATGGCACTAATGGATTTTCGGCTCGTCCAATTTGGTATGGCGATGGAAATCTAATGTTGTATCTGTACGATATGGACAAAACTGGTGTCTATGGTGTCAATTATCCGTTGAAAGATGCTAATGGCAATCAATTTGTTATACAAAAAGGAGAATGGATTCATATTGCCGAACGTGTCAAAATCAATACGGTTACCAATGGCGTTGCCAATCCTGATGGTGAGGTCGAATTTTGGATAAATGGCGTTCCTGCCTTGTCTATTAGTGGTTATCGTTTTATTACTACCGACGATCAAATCAATGTGTTTTACTTTGATACATTTATGGGAGGAAGTGGCAGTGCGTATGCTCCTGCAAATACGTGCTATACGTGGTTCGACGATATGATTATATCTGACGTGTACGATGACGTGAAGTTTAAAGGTCAAATTGCACCTCAAACTTATACGGTAACTTTTGTCGATTGGGATAATATGG
>JAZRVS010000120.1:0-5055 GCA_045599365.1 Bacteroidales bacterium | reverse complement strand
ATCAAGACCAACGAAGTTGATGTAATTATAGGTGTTGGACTTCGTTTTGATAGTCGTGTTACTGGTCGATTGTCAAAATTTGCCCCACAAGCAAAAATCATTCATATAGAAATAGACCGCGCAGAAATCGGTAAGATTTTCAGGCCAACATTGTCTATCAACTGCGATGCAAAAACAGCTCTCAAAGCCCTTGCCAATGGCATAAAAAAAGGGAATCACCAAGCGTGGATAGAGAGTTTCAAACCATTGCTTAAACAGGAAATTGACGAAGTTATTGAAAATGCTATCCATCCCCAATCTGGCGATATACAAATGGGTGAGGTTGTCAATTTAATTTCAGAAAAAACAAACGGAACTGCTATCGTTGTAACCGACGTTGGGCAAAATCAAATGGCAACGTGTCGTTACTATAAATTCCGTCAAGGTTCAAAGATTTTAACCTCTGGTGGTCTTGGAACTATGGGTTATGGTATTCCTGCTGGTATTGGTGCAAAAGTTGCCCGCCCCGAAAAACAAGTTATTGCATTTGTCGGTGATGGCGGATTCCAAATGACAGCACAAGAATTGGGAACAATGGCAGCAAACAATATCGGCTTGAAAATTGTTCTTCTCAATAATACATATCTTGGAAATGTTCGCCAATGGCAAGATAGATTTTTCAATCATCGACATTCGTTCGTTGATATTGCTGGACCAGATTACGTAACAATTGCTAAAGGCTGGCAAATTGACGGGCAACGAGTTGTAGATAGAAAAGACCTTTCTGCTGCAATTGACACAATGTTAGCCGACAACAGACCGTATGTTTTGGAGGTTGCAATTGAACCCAAAGGAGACATTTTACCAATGATTGAACCTGGCACTGGTGTTGGAGAAATGAAATTAAAATAATTGAAAGAATGGAGACAAAACAATATTCAATCACGGCATTTACAGAAAACCACATTGGTTTGTTGAACAAAATCACTATTGTTTTCACACGCCGTAAAATCAACATTGAAAGTTTAACTGTTTCGGAATCTCAAATAAAAGGAATCCATAGTTTTACAATTGTTGTAAATTCAACACAAGAAATCGTTGAAAAGGTTGTCAATCAAATTGATAAACTTGTTGAAGTCATTAAAGCTTTCTATTACGAAGAAAATCAAATAATTGCACAAGAATTAGCCTTATATAAAATGCCAATGTCTGCCATCAAGATGATAAATATGGGGCGTTTTATTCGCGAAAATAATGCTCGTATTCTTGATATGCAACAAGAATATTTTGTGATTGAAAAAACTGGTACAGCCGAACAAACTCAAGAATTGCTTGAAAAACTTCGTCCTCTTGGCATTTTGGAATTCATCCGTTCTGGTCGTGTAATTATCACCAAGCCAATGAAAACTTTGGATGAATACATGAAAGACAAAGACGACAATTACTTATACTCATTAGATTAAATTGAAATCAATATACAAGTTGGCAACACAATCATTTGTAATCAGGTGTCAGTAGTCAGTTTTCAGTTTGAATTCCATAATGGAAGAAGATTTCGCAAAGAGATTCGTCTGACTACTGATAACTAAATGCCGTTAGCATTAACCTTTGGTAGAAAGAATACGCATCTTCAATTTTAAATTCCGTTAGGAATTAACACTACAACCTGTAAATCACCAATGGAAATGATTTGTGTATTGTTTTGTAGTGCTACAAATTCCTATAGATAAAATTTATAGAAACACTCTTTCTGCAACATTACGATGCGTACACCGACTCTAATTTTTAGCCTTATCAATCAATACAGACATTTTATTTCTATCTTTGTCATGTAAAATTATTGGATGTTAAAATCTACATTGGATACGGTATTATAATCTCGCACAAATAGTTATAACCTATTTGACGAGGCTTTGAATTTGCATAACAATATTTGTTATGTGTAGTTTTTATTATGTAAAATTCAAAATATAATATCATGGAAAATAACACTGTAAACAATTTCGATTTCGACATTTCCCTTATTGGAGATTTTTTCAAAACTATGCCTCAACAAGGTCCAGGTTCCAACGAGGAAACAATAAAAGCGCTATCTTATATACAAAATGAATTACCCAGCAATGCGACAATAGCAGACATTGGTTGCGGAACAGGAAGACAAACCATTGTTTTAGCCAAAGCCCTTCCCAACTCAACCATCATTGCCGTAGATTTTCTCAAACAAGCCATTGATGGATTGCAAAAAAGACTCAAGGACGAAAAGACCACGAATGTCACCGTTCTACAAGCCGATATGGCAGAACTACCCTTTCAAACAAATTCATTTGATTTATTTTGGGCCGAAGGATCTATCTATCACATCGGTTTTGAAAAAGGATTACGATATTGGTCTTCATTTCTAAAAGAGAACGGGTTTCTTATTTTTTCCGACTGTTGTTGGCTAAGTAACAATCGACCAGAAAATACAGATTGGTTTTACGAAAATTTCGAAGAAATTGATAGCATAAAAAATAAATGTGTAATAATTGAACGTTGTGGCTATTCGGTAAAACAAACATTTGTCCTTTCATCTACCAGTTGGACAGAGAATTATTACAAACCAATGCAGAAACGAATACCCGATTTTCTTACCGAAAATTCAAATTCACACTTCGCCAAATTTCTTACTGAAAATTTCAAAAAAGAAATGAAGCAATATGAATTATATGGAGAACTGTATGGTTACGTGTTCTTTATTGTACAAAAACGATAACATTCATAAAGGCGGGAGAAATCCTGCCTTTATTATTTTTGAAGATCTATAATTTCCTATATGTTAAAAACTCAATGCGATTTCTGGAATTACCAATGACAGATGTTTATTCTTTTGACTATCAATCCATAGCAAAACAAATAAATGAAGATGCCCCAGATTTGATATGGGTGTCGTTGGGATGTCCTAAGCAAGAACAATTCATGCAACGGTTGTTGCCATATTTGAATCTTGGAGTTATGTTTGGTTCGGGGGCATTATTTAATTTTTATTGCGGTTTGAAAGACGTTCCGCAACGAGCTCCGCAATGGATGGTTCGTCATGTTTTGAAGTGCTATAATTTCCTATATGTTAAAAACTTAAAGAGAATGAAAGAAGCTTTGAGATAACCTACAAAGGAAGGATTCATTTGAACAAAGGTGGGTTTGTTGGCGAGCACCGAAAACGTATTTTCTCCATTGTCGTATCCGTTGCAACTTTGGTTGTTGCCCTTGTTGGCGTGATTCTTCAATTCGTCGTTTAATGTTCTGCTAATATATGCCAATGCATACAGGCGGTGGTTTTGCTTTGTTTGTTTATTTTCTTTCATAACTCTTGACTTTTATTCTCTAATTCGTATATTTGCTCTTGGGTGCTATGTTTATGTTATGGAACGCTTCACGTTCTACGCATAGATGTAGCATTCTTCTTTTTTAATATGTTGGGATTTCTGTTGTTATAGCCCATAAGTAATATTTCCCATTTTCGTTATGTATAATATTAAAATAGATTGTTTCTCCGTTTGGGTTTTGAAGATCTATAATTTCCTATATGTTAAAAACATGAAATCGTCGCGGTTGATGAAATCTGTTATGGATTTGCCTTGCCACGACATTTTTCTTGGAATCTTTACAACCGCGGTATCACATAGGTTTGCACACGATGTTGAAACAACAATGCTGTTCACATAGTTGAAATACACTTTTTTTTGTGTATCTTTGGATGTTTTGAAGATCTATAATTTCCTATATGTTAAAAACAATTAGGTTTATTGTTATTCAGTATGGTTCTCAATTTTACTCGATGGTCTGATAGTCTTATTAACACATCGTTTTCCGTCTTATACGCAGAAAACCATCCTGTTTCACCTGTATCTTGTTTTTCTTTAAAATCTAAACTTTTTGCAAGTATTTTTAAATCACTAACATTCATAAATAAGTAATAATATTTATCTTATTTATTTATGAATTTCTTGAAACATTTTGTAAAAAAAACATCCTTCATTAAATCTCCAATTGGTATAACAAAATCGCATTTAATCAAGTCGTGAAAAGTTTTCATATTTAGAAAGAAATCCATTAAAAACTTCTCTAACATTTCGGAATCTTCTAATTTGGACTCGTACTGAAACCTATCTATTGTGAATAATTTGTCATTTTTAGAATCCTTGACACAAATTATACATGCTAAAGTTCTAAAATTTTTATCTATCATTGTCCAAATATATACACTGTTTAAATCAATATAAGGTGGTGTTACATTACTTAATTTTATAGAAGAAACATCTTCATCATTTAGTTTGTTTGTTTTTACGATTTCCATTTTTTAGCAATTTTTATGTTGTACAAATATAAAAAATAAAAAGTCCAACATAAAAATTGGACTTTTTATTTTAATGTGCTACTGCCAACTTGTATATCATTCCCAAAAATAAAATACAATGAAAAAGTTAGTAATTCTATTGGTATTATGTTTTGAAGATCTATAATTTCCTATATGTTAAAAACAAAAAGTGCCCAGACTTAAATATAAACGGCAAATACTATGAGTACGAGGGTTTTTCTGGAAAATGGAACAAAAAGAAAATAGGGAGAATGATTTCTCACGGCGCAAAACAATCAAGCAACATTATAATTAAAAACACAAAAGGGTGCACAGATAGGTTTATAATAAAAAGCATACACGACAGATTAAGAGATAAAAAGTTTAAATACGAAATTAACGAAGTATGGGTTTACGAGAAAGGAGAGATACGAATGGTCTATAAAAAGCAATAGGAGGCATAACCTCCCTTGCGAGCAGCCACTCCGCAGAGCGCCTAATTACATTTCTGTAATATGTTTGCAAACATACAATTTTTGTTTTGCCTTGTCAAGTATTTATCAATTAAATTTCTCAAAACCTGCAATAGTAGAGTCAAGTGTTTTGAAGATCTATAATTTCCTATATGTTAAAAACGCAACAACCCGAGGTAATACATATTGGCAAAATCATACACGAAACGCTTATTTCGCAAGGAAGAAGTGTTGCTTGGCTGGCAAAACAACTGAACTATACTCGGGAAA
>JAZRVS010000119.1:0-31729 GCA_045599365.1 Bacteroidales bacterium | reverse complement strand
TCTTAATTCTTATCTCTTAATTCTTATCTCTTAATTCTTAATTCTTATTTCTTATTTCACCAAAAAATCGTATTTTGTCCTGCATTTAGGCTCTATGTTTAAGCGGATAATTATAACAATATTTCTTGCCTTTTTTGTTGGTTTTTGCTTTGCACAAAACATTGTAACTTATTCTGCCTCATACAAATCCATATCCTCTATACTTTCTGATTTAGAGTCGTTAACAAAACTCAACTTTTCGTATAATAGCGATATTATCAATGGAAATAAATTGGTTTCTGTTTCTGTTAAAAACGAATCATTGGAGGTTTGTCTCACTAAAATCTTAGGTTCAAACTATGAATTCAAGCAAATTGGAAATCAAGTGGTTATAACGCAAAAAAAACAGCAACCAAATAGTTTTCAGCCGACAAAAGATGTCGTCAAAAAAGAAAAGACTGTGTTCATATATGATACAATTCCCGTGTATGACACGATTTACCAACGAATCACGTATGTTGATACTTTGAATGTGATAGACACCGTAAAACGCTTCAAAACGGTTACAATGAAGCGATATGAGACAAATTATATGCATACAAAAAAGAATTGTAATATTTTTTCTGCTCGCACTGGAATTCACACAACACTACCACAATTCTATGGTGGCAAAAGCTATTCAAACTCGTTACAAGAAATTCACAAATCGCTTATGGGCTTTGGAGCTCAATTTGATTGTATTGCGAAACGGAATAAATTTCTGTTACAAACGGGTATCAATTATTACGATTTTCGTTCAGAAAATACATTCCAAACACAATCATTTATCGATGAAAAAATGAACACATACGTTGACACGAATTGGTATTGGTCATTGAGAGAAGTTTTTCGTTATTATAAATTCAACGAAAGTGGTGATTCTGTTGCAGTTAGCGTAGTCGATTCAATCTTAACATTTAACACAGTTGAACATCCCAAAAAGATTGAAAATATTACGAATAAAATTTCTACAGTTTCTTGGCAATATGTTTCTATTCCTTTAGGCATTGGATATCATTGCAATCTTTCAAATACTTTTGCATTACAATTATTAGTGTCGGGAAACGTAATGATTTTAGTTCATTCCAATGGCGAAATTGTTAATGAAGCGCAAACGAACACAATACCAATAGACAGATACATGCGATGCATAACATTCTCATCTACAGTATCTTGTAATATCATTTATTCAATTGAAAAACAATATTCCGTAAGTGTTCGACCATTTTGCAACATAACGCCAGGAATATTTAAAACACGAGAAAGTAGTTCTCAATGTTTACTTTCTAATTTTGGTATAGAATGGGGATTTAGTTACACAATTCCTAATGATTAAGATACGAGAAATATGTGTGTGTATTGGGCTAACAATTAGTTTAAGTTGTTTAGGTCAACAGTATTATTTTTCAAGTGGTTACGGGTTTTCTTTATCACTTTGTAGCAATCAAAAAGTTGAATCGTGGGGCGACAATTCGTATGGACAATTAGCGCGTAATACTCTATCAAATTCCAGCAATCAACCAAACCATATTCCGAATCTTGAAAACATCAAAAGTATTGATGCAGGTTTAGGTAGTTTTGCATGTGCATTAACGCAAGATGGTTACGTTCTTTCGTGGGGACAAAATTTTTATGGCGAATTAGGTATAGGCAAATCTTTTACCGAATTAAATCAACAAGCTGTTCCAGACACAGTTTTAGGTGGCGAAACAGGAACAAAATACCTTGAAAATGTAGTTGCCATTTCTCTTGGTCAATCACACGCCTATGCTCTCCTATCTACAGGAGAAATGGTTGCCTGGGGAAACAATCTCTATGGGCAATTAGGCGATGGAACAACAGAAAATAAGACGACTCCTGTTTACGTAAAATCATCTAACTCAGAACACTTTACTGACATTATACGCATATCTGCTGGTGGCGCACACGGATATCTCATAACAAGTAAAAATATGGTTTATGCTTGGGGAAACAACGAATCAAATCAACTTGGTTGTGGAGATTCCGAAAGTCATTATTTTCCACAAATTGTGGTAGATAACAATATGGACCCAATACAAAACATATCACAAATAGCTGGCGGAATGTCGTTTGGTTTAATGCTTAGAACCGATGGAAAGGTTTATGGGACAGGTGCTTATAAAGGAACCAATAACGACAAAAGTGGCATACACTATAAAACAAATACATTTGCGGATTTGCTTTTGGGCGGTGAAACACTCAATTACTATTTAGAAAATGTAATAGAAATTTCTGCAGGATTCTCTCATGCAATGGCAATAACCAAAGAAAAAGGTAAGAATTACGTTGTTTCGTGGGGAGACAATTTATTTTATGACTTATTTCAATCAACAGGTGGACAGTTAGGCATTGGAAATATTGCAGCAACCCAATCACAAACGCCTGTATATGTGAAAAGTGATGCAAATACAAAAGTTACGAATGCTATTCATATTAAAGCTGGATGTGGTGTCTCGATTATTCAAAATTACGATAACGAAATATTTGAAAATCAACTACTTGTATGTGGAAGTAATACTTACGGACAACTTGGGTTAGGAGATAATACCGATAGATTTTTTTTCAAAAAATTGACAACACAATGTCCAATTTTCGACACAACATATTATGGACCTACATTTGAAATTTCTGGTTCGGTAGTAACACCATCAAACACACCAATTGTCAATTGTTTGGTTTATTTATAT
Organism: Bacteroidales bacterium; assembly: GCA_045599365.1. Taxonomy (GTDB): domain Bacteria; phylum Bacteroidota; class Bacteroidia; order Bacteroidales; family UBA1715; genus UBA1715. Next base: position 29,003 of record JAZRVS010000119.1, on the reverse strand, counting down.
AAAGACGAAAGTGATTCACCGACAGACTCTTGCGAGACTGATTTACAAGGAAACTTTATGTTCAAAACAAGAAAATGTACGGGAAGTATTTTGGTAAAATCTCCAACGAAAAATCACATCGACACATGGGCTGGCGATAAGACAAAAAAAGAAGAAGCATACCTCTTCACAATTGATGCGTCAATAAGGCATATTACGATTACATTACAATCACAAGAATGTAGCATTTTAACATTGCCAGATATGGTTCAGCAAGCACAAACGATAACAATTATTTCTATAGATGGCAAAATACTACAAAAAATTCCTGCAAAACAATTTAATAAAGAAATTTTAAGTAAATATCAGTCCCCTTTTATCGTCAAAATTAACTATACAAGAAGCTTCCGAACCATATTTTTTTAAGATTTATAGAAAAAAGAATCAAAATAAACTTGCAAGTAAAAAATTTGACTATATTTGCACGTGTTTTTCACAAGGCTCCGTAGCACAATTGGATTAATGCCCCTGACTACGGATCAGGAGATTGGGGGTTCGAACCCCTCCGGAGTCACAAAACGCAATTAGGTTATAACTGATTGCGTTTTTTTGTTTTTATCTCAAGGCTCTATAATTCTTGTAGTACTCTTCCCAAAAATCCATCTGTTTTTGGTTCGGCATTTGGGTTATTTGAAAACCTTCGTGTATAGTCATAACGGAAGATTCACCGAATTTATAATTCAACCAATAAGGAATATCCATAATTGAGTCCTTTGTCTTGGAATAAACAGCAATCTTTTCTTCTTGAACACAAGAATAATTGGGATTTCCTGTTTTTATGAAATTTATCCAAAACATTGACATTGTTGAAGCCATCACTTTTTCCGTCTCTGTCATTGGTCCCCAATTCCAACCATAAATAAACGGCATTTCAGCCACGTGCGTGGCTCCTCGTGTTTGTTTCAAAATACTATTTTGCGATTGTTGGTCAAAATAATACACGTACATCGCTCCTTTTCCCGTTTTTGTCTGCAAATTGGCCCACGCATAGGTGTTCCAACCAAAAGATTGGTCGCGCATCATATCTTGAACGGCATAGAGAGCTTCCTGGTCGTTGCTTGCAGGATATGCTTCCATAAATGTATCAGCGAAATCACCGAATTTTTCGAGAGCCATTGTTTTATATTGTTCCAGCGTCATATTATTTATGAACAAACTACCTTCATCGCTATTGAAACCTATCAAAACGTCCACATCATTGTAAGAACCTTGTTCGTACAATTTATATTGATCATCAACAATTGCGTAACCATCGCAGGTTGGCCAAAAGAATTTATACTCTGTGCTATCAAGAATTTCTTGTGCAGACAATTTGCGCATCTCAGAAAGACTCTTCACTCCCATTTTATTTTGGAAGTCCATTCCTATTGATTCTGCAGCTCTCAAAGTACGTTCGTTAGAAATGCCATTGTATGCCAACTGAGAAATTGGCGCAAAATTTCCTCCACTTTCACATATTGCAGCACGGAAAAGACCTTTGCACAAAGGTGAAGCGCACAAAATGCTCACAGAATAACCACCAGCCGATTCGCCACAAATTGTTACTTTTTCCGGATCACCTCCAAAAGCAGCAATATTATCGAGAATCCATTGTAGAGCCATTATTTGGTCATAAATACCATAATTCCCAGAAATATCCTTATTGCTTTCTTTCGACAACTCTGGATGAGACATAAAGCCAAGTGCGCCTAAACGATATTCAATACTTACATAGACAATTCCCTCTTTTACAAAACTTTCCTGTGTGCCAATGTACGAACCAGTAGAAAATCCTCCACCATGAATCATTACAAATACAGGTAATTTTTCGTCTTTATTTTTAGCTGGAGTTTCCACACTCAAATACAGACAATCTTCACTCATTGGAACATCGCTAATTCCTTGATTTGGATCATCAACTTGATAGGGACGACTCCCCCATTTGTCAGCCTTATACACACCTTTCCATGGTCTTTTTGCAACAGGCATTTTCCAACGTAAATCACCTATCGGTGCTTCGGCATACGGAATCGCTTTGTATAATGCAAAACCTTCGTGTAATACGCCTTCTATTTTGCCTTGAGTTACTTTGGTTTGTAGTATTTGGGCAGTCCCACTCATTGTAACTATCAAACATAAAATGGTTAAATAAAATTTTGATTGAAGTTTCATAGTATTTTATTTGGATTCATTCATTACAATACATTCTTTTACTGAAAATGAAACTCATAACATTCCTAACATTATAAATTCTGTATTTAATTATTTATCAAGAATTTGCGAAATGTTTTTCTTATTTCAATAATGATGTTCAAAGTTCATATCAACAACAATTACCGCACAGTTTGCTACAATTGTTGAATTCTATATTCACAACTTTGAAGTTGGTTCTTTTAGTCTTTAACGCACACTTTTCATCATTACGATTAGACCTACTTCCCCTTATGATTTATTTACCTTTATCGGCCTCGTTGTACCCTAAAATATTGAACATATCTTCTGCTGATTGTTCTTCTCGATAAACGTAATCAACAATGTTACCAGTTTCATCTCTATCAAGAACAACGTACTTTGGAGAAGGAATCAAGCAGTGTTTTATACCGCCATAACCACTAATAGAATCTTGATATGCTCCTGTATGGAAAAATCCAATATACAAAGGTTCTTTCTCCTTTTCGGAATACGAAGGAAGCATAACCTCTTGATTCAAATCTTCAGAATTATAGTAATCTGAATGGTCGCAACTAATACCACCAATATTTACTCGTTTATATTCGTTTTGCCATTTATTTATTGGCAACAAAATGAATTTTTCGTGAATTCCCCACGCATCAGGAATTGTATTCATCAAACTATTGTTTATAATGTACCAACATTCCGTATCATTTTGCTGCTTTTGTTCTAACACTTGGAAAATAATTGCGCCACTTTCACCAACGGTATATTTGCCAAATTCGGTATAAATATTAGGATCATCAACTTTTTCTTTTGCGCACGTTTCCTTTATATTTTTGATAATTTCGCCAATAATATAATCGTAATCATATTCAAAACCCAAATGATTTCGTATTGGAAGACCACCACCCAAATCAAGAGAATCTAATGTTTCGCATTGTTTTTTCAAGTCAATATACACTTTCAATGCCTTTTGAAATTCGCCCCAATAATACAAACTATCTTTTATACCAGAATCAACAAAGAAATGCAACATTTTCAATTCCAAATTCTTCTTTGTTTTGAGGCGTTTATAAAAATGAGGTATTTCGTTTGGTCGAATACCTAAACGCGAAGTATAGTAAGCAGATTGTGATTCCTCGTTGATTGCCATACGAATACCCACTTTCAACTTTTTTCGTCCCATCATTTTTTCCAAACGATCAAGTTCTTCTGTACTATCAAGAATAGTAATGGTATTATGAAATCCTAAATCTCTCAACAAAACTATTTTACGAAGATAATCTTCTGTTTTATAGCCGTTGTGAATCACAACTAAATTTTTGTCAACTTTTTTTGCTTGAAATAATTTAATAATCAAATCAATATCAAAAGATGACGATGTTTCAAGATTCACATTATGTTTAAGTGCCTCATTGATAACGTGATAGAAGTGATTACATTTTGTACAATAACAATACTCATAATTACCCTTGTAATTATAATACTTGATTGCTTTATTGAAAAGATTGCGAGCTTTACGAATTTGTTCACCTATTTTCGGTAAATAAATAAACCGGAACGGCGTACCGTATTTATCAATTAGATATTTGAGAGAAACTCCTTGAAAGGTAAGGAAACCATCACGAAGGTCAAAGCCCTCTTGTGGAAAGTAGAAACTTTGTTCTATCAAATCAAAATACGTGTTCTTCATCGTTTTCTATCAAGCATAAAAAATTTGTATTGTTTATCATCGCAAAAATAAATAAAAAAGAAAACAATATATATAATGATGGAAAAATTATTGAAAGACTGATTAGTGTTTAGTGATTACTTCCTAATTTTTAACTTTTTCTTCGCTTTTGTTTCTAAACGAACTTGGAATCAGTATTTCTTCTGGAAGGATTTTTAAGAGAATTGGTAACACAAAAGCTCCTCCTGGCAATGCGAAAATTGCAAGCGAAGGTATTGTTTTCAATACATCAAGTATCTGTTCGCGGATTTTCTCCTTTTCTTCTGGAGACAAATCTTCATTCATTGACTTTCTTAACAACTCTATAAGTTCTTTACTTTCAAGGACTTCTGATACAATTTTCTTTTTATTTTTTTGAACAAACGCTTGAAATCTATTTACGAATGATTTTTTTATAACATCAAATCCTTCACCATACTGCAGATAGAAGATTTTATCGCCATATAACCACAAAAAGTTCGTTATTGTTACTAAACTTTGTTGGGTATCGTCTTCGTGCAAGTTTAGTTTTCTTGCTAAATCTGTTAAAAAAAGTATTTCGTTTACAATCAATGAATTGTCGCAAGCACAAGCAAACGCCGCAAAATCAAATAAACACAATCGGATGAAATACGATTCTTTTTGATTACAAATTGAAAAATCTATATCTACATTATTTTCTATTTTCTCTATTGTTTCTGGTTTAAAATTACCCGACGAAATCAAATACGAGACAAGAGATTTTCCATTTTTTAACGAATGTTTTTCCAACGAACTTGCTTGTTTAGTCAATGTAACTATTTCTTGTTTTATATCATCTCGTCTATCATAGGCATAATCACCTTGCAACCACAATGCAAAATATAAAACGTCTAAACCAGAAAAAATATTAAACTGAGAACCTTTCCAAAAGTCCCGTTTAAGCATAGTGGGATTATTCACACGAGTATCTATAATGTATTCAATCGTTGTTTTTACATCAATTTTTTGAGAAAAAATCGAACGATACTTTCTATTTTGCGTATCATTCATAGTAAAAAGCACATAGAAATCGTATATTTTTTGAATACATTCAACTAAAATATCGTCGTAAGAATTGCTCGTGTTTAGTTTCCCTTGCGAGTCCAGATGGATTACGTAAGACCAAAATAAACCTTCTATCAATGCTATTTTAAAATCATCAGCATCATTCCACGAATCTGCGTTTTTGTACTCTACAAATTGATGATTTTTTGCATATCCATAGAATAAACCAGATGAATGTAAATAAGAATGTGTAAATGCGGATAAAGAATTGGTTGTACAAATGGTGTTAAGTTTTGCATAATTCTCAACCAATCGAAGTTGGAATTCATCGACAAAAAGTGTAAGCCAATTTTTTGAAGATGGATCCAAACTACTTTTTCTTTATTTCTACATTTTTATCATTTTTTCTAATCTCGTATGAACTCAAAAATTCATCATCAGTTTGTAATCCACGACGAGCATAGCGTAAATCATGAAAATAAATAATATTTTCAGATTTTGGTTCAACAGAATAGAAATTTCTCGTAAATGCCTCTATTTGTTTTACCGATGTATTTTCCTCTATATCAAAAAGATAATAATCGTTGCGAAGCACCAAATTTAGTTCAAAGTCATTTTTACTCAAATTTGACTGATTGCACATCCAAAAGCCATCTCTATCTTGCGCAACGCAATTCCACATAAACAATGCTCCTTGAATAGGAAAAACTTCAACACGAGAATAACGAACATTTTTTTCATTTAGCGATTGTTCAAACTGCGATTGAACAGAAAGTTTATTCATAAATGCAAATGTTGCATATACTGCAAACAAGAATAATCCGAACCACGAAATCATTGCTTTGTGTCTGCCGTCCGAGACAAGACACGAAACAATACAGGCAATCAATAATGGTAATAAACTTGTAAAATCAAAATCTGCCAATATAGATAAAGAAAATCTTCTATGCGAAAATGGTTCTAAAACACCTGTACCAGAGATAGTTAGCAAATCATACGCACAATGAGACAACATACACCAAAATGCCAAATTTGCCCAACGAATAACTGAATATTCTTCATATTTTTCGATTTTAGATACAATCCAGCCTAAAATTGGAGCAAGTAATGCGCAAAAAACAATAGAATGAGAGAATCCGCCTTGAACGTACAAGGCTGTTGTTGTATCGAAAAACCACGATGCAATAACATCAATAAACGGGAACAATGAAAATATACCACCCCACAAAATGGCTTTATTGCCAATTCGTTTTGCCGCAAGTACCCCACCAAGAGCAGCACCTAAAACAAAGTGAGAAATTATATCCATCGTTTGGGTTTATTTTCGCAAATTTGCACAAAAAATTTTAGAAACCGTGAGTAGAAATAAAAAGTTACCAACATTTGAGAATGTTTTAATTTCTGATGTTGCTGCCGAAGGCAATGCTATAGCGAAAGTTGACGATATGGTCGTGTTTGTTGAAGGAGTTATTCCTGGCGACATTGTAAATATTCAAGTAACAAAAAAACGTAAAAGATATTGCGAAGGTCGTGTATTAGAAATTGTTAAACCAAGTGTTGATAGATTACCTGCGTTTTGTGAGCATTTTGGTACATGTGGAGGTTGCAAATGGCAAATTCTACCATACGAAAAGCAACTTTTTTACAAAGAAAAACAGGCAAAAGACCAATTGGAACGAATTGGACACGTTGTTGTTGATGAATTTTTACCAATTTTAGGCTCTGCAAATACAAAAAAATATAGAAACAAACTCGAATTTACATTTTCAAATAAGCGATGGATAACAATTGAAGAAGTTCAAAATAATGCAGAAATAACGAATTCTAACGCTCTCGGTTTCCACGTTCCTCACCTATTTGACAAGGTTGTTGACATTGAAACCTGTCATTTGCAAGGTTCTCCAAGCAACGAAATTCGCAACTTTATACGTCTATTTGCATTTGAACATAATTATACTTTTTTTGATATTAGAAATCATGCTGGCTTGTTACGCAATTTGATAATTCGTACAACGACAACAGGAGAATGTATGGTGATTATTGTGTTTTATGAAAACAATGAAGAACAAATAAAAACATTGTTGTCTGCTGTTCAACAAAATTTTCCACAAATAACATCACTATTATATATAGTAAACCAGAAAGCAAACGACACAATTGGCGATCAAGAAGTGATTACTTTCTATGGTAAAGATTTTGTGTTGGAAGTAATGGAAGATTTACAATTCAAAATTGGTCCAAAATCGTTCTATCAAACCAATTCAAAACAAGCATACGAATTGTATAAAATTGCGCGAGAATTTGCTCAATTATCTGGAAACGAGTTAGTATATGATTTATATACAGGAACGGGAACAATTGCAAATTTCGTTGCAAAAAAAGCCCGTCAAGTGATTGGTATTGAATATGTTCCCGAAGCAATTGAAGATGCAAAAGTAAATTCAAAATTCAATAATATAGACAATACATTGTTCTATGCTGGCGATATGAAAGACATATTAAATGACGATTTTATCGCTAAACATGGGAATCCAGACGTAATAATTACCGATCCACCTCGTGCTGGAATGCACAATGATGTAGTTGACACCATTTTACGTGCAAAACCAACGCGAATTGTGTATGTAAGTTGTAATCCAGCAACGCAAGCACGTGATTTACAATTACTTTCTGTTGCTTACAATGTAAAAAAATCTCAATCTGTCGATATGTTTCCTCATACACAACATGTTGAAAATGTTGTACTTTTGGAAATTAAAGACTAAAAAAATAAGATACTATTTCTCACACAAATAACTTTGAGTATGACAAAAGAGAAAAAAGGAATAATTGCAAAGGCAATCAAATTCATCACCGTTGATGTTTGGAGCATTAATGTGAAGAAAATTTCGAGTAGAAACTCCAAATTAATTCAACTACTGCGAATTATTATACTTGCTGTAAAAGGCTTTATTCAAAAACGTTGTCTAGAAAAAGCTTCTGCACTCACCTATTATACCGTTTTAGCAATTGTACCTATTGTTGCAATGGCTTTTGGCGTTGCAAAAGGTTTTGGATTTGACAAAGATATAGAACAATATTTGATTGAACTGTGTGGCGACAAACAAGATTTGGTTGATATGATAATCAACTTTAGCGAATCAATGCTTGCACGTACTGCAGGCGGACTCATTGCTGGCGTTGGCATTGTGGTATTACTTTGGTCTGTCATTAAAGGTATGGGCAATATAGAAAGTGCCTTCAATGAGATTTGGTCGGTTAACAAACAACGATCTATCACTCGCAAATTGAGTGATTATTTAACCATTATGCTACTTGCGCCTATTTGTTTAATCATTTCGTATAGTGGAACATCGTATATTACAACCTTAATTGAAAATTGGGCGACTTCAATAGATTGGGTTAATCATTTTCACGGACTTATTTCCTTTGGACTCAATTTGATTCCATATAGTTTGTTGTGGATTGCATTTGCAATACTTTATTTAGTAATGCCAAACACAAAAGTACAATTTAAAGCAGCTTTAATTAGTGGTATTATTGCTGGTATTGCATTTCAAATTGTACAGTATTTCTATGTCAAATTTCAAATAGGCGTATCGAATTACAATGCTATTTACGGAAGTTTTGCTGTAATTCCTTTATTTTTAGTTTGGATGCAACTTTCGTGGACAATCATTCTTATTGGTGCAGGTATTTCATATTCTATTCAAAATGTCAAAAATTTTGAATACGAATTGGAAGTCAATCAATTAAGTAATTCTTTGAAAATAAAATTATCATTATTAATTCTTCGCTCTATTGCCGAACGATTCAAAAATGGTTTGCAACCTCAAACTTCGCACGACATTAGTGAAGATACCGAACTTCCTCATCGAATTACAAAATTGATTTTGGTAACAATGGTTGATGCAGAATTGGTTCGTGAAGTAAAAACTGATGACGAACAACAATTTGCCTACACTCCAGCTTTTGATATTGACAATATGACAATAGCAAATTGTATAAAGAAACTACAAAATTCAGGCGTTACAAAACTTGATTTTAAAGCCGATGAAGCTTTCCACAAGATTTCAGATTTAGTTGATAATATACAAGTTCCTAACGATGTGGAAATTACGAAGTTATAAAAGAAGAAAATGATTTCAATTTATCCATTCTCCAGAAATCAACGAAAATAAATAAGAAAACAATATACAAGTTTGATAGATAATCATTTGAATCAATCTGTTGTCTGTTTGATTTACATATTGGTATGTTAATTACACAAAGAGATTCGTCTGACAACTAATTACATATCATTACATAAATATTCATTAGAAATTTATTTCTGGTATTATCACCATTAATGAATCGAGAGAATAGGCACAAAAGCGTCCCAATGCTCCACCACGGATATTTGTCTTCGGATTGTCTGGCGCAGCAGACATTGTTGATGAAGAATTACAATTATATAATGTCTCGTAAAAGTCATAAACCGATTTATCAATTGACCTTAAACAAAAATATACCGTATCTTGTGGAGAAAATAAATCAATGTATGTAAAAAATTGTAACGAAGTTCCATCAAAATGAATATCCCGTTCAACCGATCTATCTCGCAAAGTATCATCAAAATAACAATCAAACATATAATAATTGGGAATAGATGCTGGATCGGTTATAAAACCACCTATTTCATATAGATGTTGCGTTGTATCATCTGGAGTTATCCATTCATCAAATTCAGAAATAATAATTGTTGAACTATCCCACAACACAGGTTTTGTCAGATACGACTCTGAAGTAAATTCTTGATCATCATATTTTATTGATAATGAATACATTGTTTCTAATGAAAAGTTGTGTCGTATTGTATAGTGTCCAACTTCTGTTTCTTCCAAAAGAAAATCTTGTTTTCCATCGGAAATTGTCACTATTGCTCCCGATATATATGGTGTTTCTGTTGGTTTAAGATAACTTGTTGTCTTTGAAAGAAAAACTTCTGCTTGATATGGTGTAAGATTGGCTTCAACGACAAACTTTGGTTCTGCTGTACGCAAATCAAAGTCATCTATTTCTTCGGTACACGATATAACATACAATGGCAAAAAGAATACTATCATTTTTGCAAACACTCTATAAATATATTTCAAACCTGTTGTCATACCTAAAAACTAAAATTCCAAGAAACTGATGGAATAATGGGAAATAACGTCATCTTCATTGCATGCAACACATCTGCATCACCTTCATCTTCCTCAAAATAAACCATATACGCGTTTTTCCTATTGTACACATTATAAATAGAAAAGCTCCATTCCGAATCAAAATTTTCCCATTTCCGTTGCTTTTGAGGATGAAGTACAACGCCTAAATCTAAACGATGATATGCGGGCATTCTATAGGTATTTCGTTCCGTATAATAGGCTACTGTTTCTCCATCAATCTTATATTTCCCCATTGGAAACGTAACCGCATCTCCAGTTGAATAAACCCACGTAGCCGAAAAGTTCCATTTTTTATTTAGTACATACATCAAGACAATGGAAATATCATGAGTTCTATCGTAACGTAAAGGATACCAAGCGCCTTCATTAATTTCATCAAATAAGCGTTCGGTTTTTGATAATGTGTACGAAATCCATCCTGTAAAATCGCCAACACATTTTTTTGCAAATAGTTCAATGCCATACGAACGACATTCTCCATACAGTAAATATGCCGCTAAATTTTCGTTAAGCATCAAATTAGTACCACTCTCATAATCAACTTGATGACGCATATTTTTATAATAAACTTCAACAGAAGTTTCAAAACTATTTTCCTTGAAATTTTTGAAATACCCCAAAGAGATTTGAGAACAAGTTTGTGGTTTCGTATTTTGTGAACTTGGCATCCAATAATCAATTGGCAATGAAATAGTTGAACTTTGTATCAAATGAATTGGTTGCACAGTTCTTGTATATGCCGCTTTTATAGAACTTTCCTGATTTAATCGAAAATTAAAACTCACACGAGGTTCAATATTGGGGTAAAATTCAACTAGTTCACCCGACCTATATGAATTTGTGTCAACAACTTCGTGTTCTCCGTTATACACATAAAAATCTCCTTTCCCAAATAAAAAATAATTTGAAAAACGTACTCCATATTCTACTTTCAAATACTCTGTAAGAGTGTGAGAATTATCTATATAAACATTTGCTTCTGCAGCGTTACGTTTTTCTAACACAATAGCGCTTTCTAACATTGAAGCAGAAAATGTACCTGGTGAAAACCTATGAAAAGCTGTATTAACACCATATCGTAAGGTCATTTTTTTGAATCGAGACTCAAAATCTTGCATCAAATTAACATCTGTCATTCCCGATTCCAATTCTAATTTTCTGGATTCAAGTTCAACATAAATATCAGAATTAAAATGACTAAAAACAGCCGATGTTTTCATTTTTGTTTTTGGTGCTAAATGCAAGAAGTCAAGGGTTATTGTTTTATTACCAGACTGTAACCCAATCATATCAGAATAGCCAAAAACATCATCTCCTAAATATCCTGAAAACGATAATTTATTTTTCTCATCAAACAAATGTGTAAACTTATAGTTTACATCATAAAAATGAAGTTTCGTATCACGTAAATCTTCTTTGCGAGACATTTTGAGAAACAAATCAGCATACGTACGACGACCAGAAATCATATACGAAGACTTTTCTCCTATTGGTCCATCAAGTTCTATACGAGAAGAAATAAGCCCAATCCCGCCTTGACCTTTTAAATGTTCAAGATTTCCTTCTCGCATTTTCACATCCATAACCGAGGACAATCGTCCTCCATATTCAGCAGATAAACTGCCCTTATAGAGTTTTGCGTCCTTTATAGCGTCGCCATTAAATACTGAAAACATGCCCATCATGTGCGAAGCGCTATACACTGGTGCCCCATCTAATAAAATAAGATTTTGGTCTGCGCCTCCACCACGAACAAAATATCCGCTACCGCCTTCCCCAGCGCTCTTCACTCCTGGCAACAATTGAATAGTTTTGAGTACATCATTTTCACCAAACAATACAGGTACTAGTTTTAATTCAGCTATATCAATTTTTTGCAAACCAACATCAAAAGACGACACATTCTCGTCTTTTGCCCGAGCTGTTACCACAACATTTTGAATATTGATTGCTGACGATGAAAGTTTTATATTTTTTACAATATTGTCAGTCAATTTAACCTCGACAACTTTGTCTTCATAACCAAGATACGAATATTCAACTTTGTAAATTCCTTTGGATAACTGTATTGAATAAGAACCATTTGTAGTTGAAAAAACTCCATTATTTGTCCCAAGAATGGCAACAGAAACACCACACAGAGAATTCCCCGTTGATGCGTCCTTTACAACACCAGATAAGGTATATGTCTGCGAAAAAACAACAAAAAACGACAAACACAATGTTATTGTTATTATTATTCGTCTAAGAACATTCATCACTAACGCACTAAAATCAACATTGATTTGGAATATTGCAACACGCACACTAATCACTAATACCGAATCGTAAAATATTGTTTAACTATTCCCTTTCTAAAAAACACTATTCCTTGCTTACAAATATCTATACTAATGCTAACTCTACTATCCGAAGAAATAGTTTTCCATGCTTCAAACATATCTTCGCTCCAAGAAATATCGTCAAAAATGAGAATTGAATTCTCATTACAATAAGGAAGAATTTGTTCAAAATAATGCAATGTTGCTTCTTTTGTATGATTACCATCTATAAATGCAAAATCAACATATTGTATTGATTGTAATACACTTGCAAGATTATCATTAAAATTTCCAACGCAAATTTCAACATTACAACAAGAACAATCTTCCATTGTTTTTTTTGCAATTTCGGCAATTGTAGGAGAACCTTCCAACGAAACTATTCGTGCGTTTGGAGCGCCACATGACAAATACGCAGTGCTAATCCCCAACGATGTTCCTAATTCTAAAATTGTACGCGGTTGATACCGATTCACAAGATTATATAACAATCGAGCATATTTACCTTGCGATAAACTTGTTTTTGCTATATAACTGATTTTGCGAACATTAGACGCATTTTGCTTTGATCCAGCGCCCATATCTTGCACTACAATTTCATTTGCATCTCGCAACAATGTCAGTCTTCGTTTTTCTATATCACAAAAAGTTGATTTTGATTGCTTTGCACGAAAAACAGAACATATCAAATCATAGACAAACGGAGAATGAATTCTATGGCCAAATTTATGACCAGAAGTTATAAGATAATAAAAATTTTTTTTTGCAAGAAAGGTATTCATATTTCCTTTTCTTCTTGGATTGGATACACATACGAATGACAATTACAATCGTGTTTTATATGTTTCCAACGTTTTTTTGCAATCTTTGATGCTTTTTGCGCATTAGACATTTCGTGACAAGACGTTACTAAAAATAACGAAAGAAAAACAAATAAAACAACTCGTAAGACTTTCATAATATTCATTTAGCTTGCGTAAACTTACTTACAACTACAATTGTTATTGCTGACAATGGAAATGCATAACAAATTGGGTCAACCAACGCAAAATCGCCAGGAATCAAAACATCGCAATCAAACAATGCATTACATAACCCGACCAATTTAGCTTCTTTCGTATGGAAGAACAACATACCTATTATTGTAGCCAATGTTCCAACCCACATACTTGCGTACGCACCTTGTTTTGTTGCTTTTTTCCAATACAAAGCACAAAAATATGATGGTAAAAATGCCGATGCACAAATACCCATAAATATTGATGTTGAAAGAGCAATAATCTGACTTGCGTTTCCTTGGAAGTAATAACAAATCATGAAACTTAAGAATATTGACACAAGTACAGCCAAACGAATCACTACAGTCGTACGTTTACGACGTTCTTTCTTTCGACCACCAATCCACGTTCCATAAATATCATAACCAGCCGCAGCTGCCATTGTGTGGAACTGCGCACTCAAAGTTGACATACTTGCCGACAAAATACAAAGCATAAAAATCACAGAGAACCACATAGGCATTGCACTTCCAATAAAATTAGGAATTATTTCATCCGATTTTATTGTACGAAGCACTCCTCCATCGTCAACTTGCACATTTGATGCAATTGTCCCTTGCGACTGCATATAGAATATATTTGACAATGAACCAACGTGATAAATCACACCAACAGTGATAAATATAAATAAACAGCCGACAAACACTCCTCTATTCAATTGTTTTGTACTGTCAACCGTCATAAATCGAATTACCAACTGTGGTTGCGCCAAACAACCAATACCAACACCAAAAATCAACGATGTAACAAGTGTGTACCAACGTGCTGAACCAAATACTGGCATCGCTGTCCATCCCTGATGACCTTGCGCTGCTAAATCTTCTGGAATTTCGGACGACAAATCTGTTAACGCCTGATTTGCTTCGGTAAATCCCATGCCAATTTCTTTGTAAAACCAAATCATTAGGAACACCATACACACAAACATTATCACGGCTTGCAAAGCATCGGTGTACATAACACCTTTCATACCACCAGCAATCACATACGAGGCAATAATAATGGTAAATACAAGCAATGCTAAATCAAAACTGATTCCAAAAATTTCTTGCATAAAAAATACACCGCCTCGCATTACTGCAGCCGCGTACAATGGCATCCAAATGAAAATCATTGCCGCAACGAACAAACGGATTTTGTTGGAATTGTAGCACGAGCCCAAAAATTCCGCAAATGTTGACGATTTGAATTTCGCACCAATTTGACGAGTCTTTCGTCCAAAGAAAATAAACGCAATCACAACACCGATAAACATATTCAAGAAGCAAAGCCACTGAATTCCCATACCAAATGTTGCAGCAACACCACCAAACCCAACAATAGCCGAAGCCGAGATGAACGTCGCTCCATACGACAACGCCATCACAATTGGGTTCATTTTTCCTCCACCAATAAGAAAATCACTCGAATCCTTAGTCTTTTTGTATCCAAGATAACCCAAAAACGCAATTGTAAGGAAATAAATCACTACAACTGCGTACATCGAAAATCCTTCCATCACTTTTTATTTTTATTTTTTTTCTTCCAAGGAAGACTTGAAACATCTCCTTCTACGTCTTCTTCATTCCAATACTTAATGCCGAACCATGCTGCAAAAATCACACACAGAGCCGACAGTAAATATACAATCCATATTTGTGGGTCAGGTATTCCAAACATTTGATTATAAATTAATTAGTTCTGCTTCCGAAAGCGTATTCAAATTTAATTTGCGAGCGACTTCGTTTGCTTCTTTCATATTGCTTGAACGAAGTACAAAAATTGATTTCTGATTGAACGAAAAACAATACATATATTCAATTGCAATACCCGATTGCGAAAATTTTTCAACTGTATCCGACAATTGTCCAATCTTTGAATCCATTGAAATTGCCAAAACTTCGTTCATATTCACCGAAACTTTGTTTTCCAAAAGCGTTAAATATGCCTTTTGTTGATTAGTTGTAATGATACGCAAAATGCCATAATCAGACGTATCGGCAACTGTGGCAGCAATCACACGAATATTTTCGTGACGAAGAATTGCAAGGACTTCGCTTAATCTTCCAAACTTGTTTTCTAGAAAGATTGAAATTTGATTGATAGTCATAATAATTAATTAAGAATTAAGAGTTAAGAATTATGAATTTTTATTATTATAAAAAACTGATATTCTATAAGATACACTATCATATTCGCACCATTTTTTTACTTGTTGCAAAGGTAATATTTTTCATAAGAAGAAAAAACTTTTTATTAGTGTTTTGTGTTTTCTAATTAGTGAAAAAATTCAAAGTAATGATATACATCTTGGCAGTAATTTAGTTACCATTTACCAATTACCAGTTATCAGACGAATCTCTTTGTGTAATCAACTTGCCAATATGGTAATCAAACTGAAAACTGACTACTGACACATAGTACTGCCAACTTGTATATTATTTCCAAACATAAAGGAACAAAAAATTCCAATTTAATAACTTGTGAATATGTTTCGTTTATATACCAATCGTAACTACATTGAAAATCATAACTTTGCGCCAAGTTCTTAAAGTACAAGTAATGAATCCATATCTTATTGCGGGAATTGTTATCGTCTATTTCGGATTACTAATTCTCATTTCTCATATTACGTCTAAAAAGGCAACTAACGATACATTTTTTACAGGAAATCGTAAATCACCTTGGTTTGTTGTTGCATACGGAATGATTGGCGCTTCTCTATCGGGAGTAACATTTATGTCGGTTCCTGGATATGTACAAACCACACAATTCACGTATCTTGGTGTAATAGTTGGCTATATGTTTGGTTATCTTGCAATTGCATATATTCTTTTACCACTTTACTATAAGTTAAATTTAACTTCTATCTACACATATTTAGGTTCTCGTTTTGGCGAAAATTCACAAAAAACTGGTTCTTCATTTTTCATTATTTCTCGTATCATTGGTTCAGCACTACGTATGTATTTGGTTGTTTTTGTGTTGTACGAGTTTGTTTTCAAAAATATTGGCATTCCATTTTGGGCGTTGGCTTTATGTTTTATTGTTTTAATTCTTGTTTATACATTCAAAGGTGGCATAAAAACTGTCATTTGGACCGACACTCTACAAACGACTTTTATGCTTGTTGCAACAATAGCAACTGTTGTTTTTTTACTAAAAGAAATGGATATTTCTTTATTTGATATGCTCAGTCAAGCGGCAGACCAAGGCTATACCAAACTTTACGAAAGCGATTGGCGCTCCAATAATTTTTTCTGGAAACAAGTCGTTAGTGGAGCTTTCATAACCATTGCTATGACAGGCTTAGACCAAGATATGATGCAAAAAAATTTAACCTGCAAATCATTAAAAAGTGCTCAAAAAAATATCATTAGTTTGAGTGTTTCTCTACTTGTCGTCAATATCCTATTTCTTACTCTTGGCGTTGCACTATTGTTTTATGCAAACCAAACTGGATTTACTCTTCCTGAAAAATCAGATAGCATTTTTCCTGCTATTGCATTTCATTTAAATTCAATCACTTGCATTATGTTTATTATAGGATTAGTTGCTGCAGGATATTCAAGTGCCGATGGAACATTAACTTCGTTAACAACAACTTTTTGTTTTGACATTTTAGGATTTGACAAAGACAATCAACGAACTGAAGCTCAAAAAACAAAAATCCGTAAAATGGTTCACATTGCCTTTGCAATACTCTATTTTGCCATTATTATTCTATTTAGACCATTCCACAACGATTCATTAATAAAAACCATATTCGACATCGCTGGATACACATACGGTCCACTACTTGGATTGTTTTGCTTTGGACTATTTGTAAAAAATCGTCAACCCAATGATAAAGTTGTTCCTTTCATCGCAATTCTTTCCCCTATAATTTGTTTCTTCTTAAATATGTATTCTGAAGAACTATTCTTTGGGTACAAATTTGGATTTGAATTATTGATACTCAACGGATTAATAACCTTTATTGGATTACTAATTTGTAATAAAAGAACTAATTAGTAAGTAGAAAATATAAGCTATATATAGTCTATCCTCTATTTGATTCCCTTAATGGTAAGTTGAATAATTCTAAGAGATTCGTATAGCAACTGACAACTGATAACTAAAAACTTACTTATGACACTCGTGATTACATGCCAATTGAGAATCAACAAGGTTTCCTTGTAAATAAGCAGCAACCACATCGTCTATATTTCCAGAACAACCGCGAACTACTGATATTGAATTATTAGCCAACACATTAATTGCTCCATCCCCCATATTCCCAGCAAGCATAACTGAAACTCCCATATTTTTTAATATTGGAGCAATACCCGATTTACAACCACAACCTTGTGGCGATGGTAATTCTGATTTTGAAATAATATTTTTTTGTTCATCAATTTCGTAAATTGTAAAATACGCACAATGCCCAAAATGACTATCAACAAGACCTTGCGCTGTTGGAATCGCTACTTTCATACCATTTATTTTTTTACGAAATTACAAAATATCTTTTTAATGGAGACGTCTTTTCAATAAAATCCGTACTTTGCGAGGAATTACAATGATATGATTTCTATTCTTATACCCATTCACAATTACGTTGTTATAGATTTAGTAAAATCTATTCACTATCAACTACTTAATAAATGCGAAGCATTTGAAATTATACTCATAGATGATTATTCGCAAGAAGAACATAAAATACACAATAGAGAATGTGCCTTATTAAGCAATACATTTTACATTGAACTTGATTACAACATTGGAAGAGCGAAAATTCGTAATGAATTGGCAAAAAAAGCTCAATATCCATATCTACTATTTATTGATTGTGATGCAAAAATTGATAATAAGTCATATATTCAAAACTACATAGAAGAATGCAAAAAACAAGAACCAATTGTGTGCGGTGGCGTTAAATACGAAAGTATTAAACCAGAAAGAGATTATACACTTCGATGGAAATATGGTCGTAAACGGGAAATGAAATCTGCAAAACAAAGGAATATTCACCCGAACAAATCGTTTACACCATTCAATTTTCTCGTTTTAAAAGAATTGTTTCTCAATATACAATTTGATGAATCTATTACAGAATATGGTCACGAAGACACCCTATTCGGATTTCAACTAAAACAACAAAATATCACTATAAAACACATTGACAATCAATTGATTCATTGTGGAATAGAATCGAATGCAATATTCCTTGAGAAGACAAAAAAAAGTATTCAATCTCTCGTGAAAATATATAATCAAAATGACAAGAAATTGGCAGACGAAATAAAGTTAATTAAAGCATATTCTTTATTTAAGAATATCAAGTTATTATGGTTTATCAATTTATTATTTACTTTAAGTAAAAAAATCTCCTATAATATACTTTTGAAGCACCCATATTTATTAGTCTTGGATTGGTATAAATTAGGATATTTCACTGCATTTGTTTCAAATTTTTCAAAAGATATTCAAGACCATTCAGTTTGATTTCATACATCAAACCTAATCGTTCACCAATTTTCCCTTGTGGAAACCCTTTTTCATGATACCAAGCCAAATACGGTTCGGGCAAATCACACAACATCACTCCTTTATACTTTCCATACGGCATTGGTGTTGTTATCAGTTCAAGCAAAATATTAGAATTCAACTCCATAGGATTAGTGATTAGTGATTAGCGATTAGTAAAAAAATAAATTCTTAACTCTTAATTCTTATCTCTTAACTCTTAACTCTTAACTCTTAATTCTTATCTCTTAACTCTTATCTCTTAATTCTTAACTCTTATCTCTTAATTCTTATCTCTTAACTCTTATCTCTTAACTCTTATCTCTTAATTCTTAACTCTTATCTCTTAATTCTTATCTCTTAACTCTTATCTCTTAACTCTTAACTCTTAACTCTTAACTCTTAACTCTTATCTCTTAATTCTTATCTCTTAAATAATTTTCCATCGACATACAAACTTCTGTTGCACAATCAATTGCAAATGGAACGACTTCATCAAAAAATTGTTCTTTAACCGAATCAATAGAATTTGTCGTAATATGATTTTTTACAAGTCCGTGTATAAAACCAGCATTAAACGTATCTCCTGCTCCAATTGTGCTTACAGGTGTTATCACAGGAACCTTATAACTTTTGTGGATTGATTTCGTTCGCACCACAACATCATTCTTATTTTGTGTATAAATCAAAATCGAAACACCATATTTTTGTAATTCATCAAACACCGCTTCAACGTCCTCTGAATCAAAAATAGCCAACGCATCTTCATTTGAAATATGGACAATATCTGCAAATCGCAAATTTTCTTGAACTAAAGCGTACTCTTTTGATTGGGACGATAATTTCTTACGCATATTAGGATCGTAATAAAGCAACGATTGTCCATTTTTAGCTTGTTGCAATAAAGATTTCACTGCTTTTCTTACGCGTGAATTGATTGCAAATGAAGATGAAAACAACAAAACATCACTACTACCCAAAGAAACATTTGGGAGAGGCATTTCTAAATCGAATTCTTTGTAAAATTGATACTTCGCATCATTATTCTCATTAAGAAATGCCAACGCAAGTGATGTATGCTTTGTTTCATAACAAACTACCCCTGAAGTATTTATATTGTTTTCTTTCAAAAAATCAACACACCATTGACCTAATTCATCAGTGCCAATTTCTGAGATAAAAGCAACATCGTCTCTCAAACGACCTAAACTTACAGATGTATTCAATGCAGAACCGCCAACCTTTGCTACTTGCGGTTGCATACCTTTGAAAATCAAATCAATAATAGTCTCTCCTATTGCGTATATCATAGAGTTTATTTTTACTTTTTTGACCCATTATTTGTTCGTTGTGCATTGTCTGTTTTGCGGTGATGGTTATTCTTATGCCATTTTCTATTTCCACCATTTTTCTTTCTGTAAAATTTCTTTTTCTTCGGTTGTGACGCAACATTTTTCCAAACAGGAGCTTCGCCCAATTTTTCTGGTAGTGGCAACTTTTGAACTGTTTTTTCTATCAAACGTTCAATTTTTGCAAATTTCGGAATATCATCTTCGCTTATAAACGTAATCGCTTCGCCCTTTGCATCAGCTCGAGCCGTTCTTCCAACTCGATGTACATAATCAGCTGGATCACGAGGTACATCAAAATTGATTACCAAATTTATCCCTTTTATATCAATTCCACGACTCAATACATCAGTGGCGACTAATATCTTAGTTTGTTTGGCACGAAATCGAAGCAACACGTCTTCTCTATCATTTTGTTCAAAATCAGAAGAAATACCTTCTACGGTAACACCTTGTATCGTACGATGAATTGCTGCAACTATAGAATGAATATTCTTTTTTGTTGAAGTAAATATAAGAATACTATCATACGTTGGATTTTGTTCCAAAATATGCGTAATCAATCCTATTTTTTGCGTTGGATATGCCATATACGCCAATTGCGTAACACCTTCGGCTGGTTTTGCTATTGCAATTGACACAAACTGGGGATTTGTTAATATGGTACTTGCTAATTTTTGGATATCTGGTGCCATTGTTGCACTAAACATCATTGTCTGTCGTTTTTGTGGCACATATTTCAACACATCTCGAATATCATCAATAAATCCCATATCGAGCATTCTGTCTGCTTCGTCAAGTATCAAATGTCGTAGATTATCCAATTTAACATATCCTAACCGTAAATGAGCCAACAACCGACCTGGTGTTGCAATAATAACATTCGTTCCTTCGGTAAAAGCTCTTTTTTGCTCATCCCAATCCAATCCCTTGTCTCCACCATACACCGACTTACTCGTTGTATCGGTAAAATACGAAAAGCCTTGCAACTCTTGGTCTATCTGTATTGCTAACTCTCGTGTTGGAACAATAATTAATGTCGTTGTGCCATTCGCTCCATTTTTCACTAAATCTTGTAATACTGGAATTAAAAATGTTGCTGTTTTTCCCGTACCTGTTTGCGCACATGCCAATATATCGCAACCAGTTAACGCAATAGGAATTGCCTTTTCTTGTATTGGCGAAGCCTTTTCAAAATGCATATACGAAATGGCTTCTATTATCTTTTCGTCTATCTGAAATTCTTCAAATGTCATCTATCAAAAATTTGTGTCAAAATTAGTAAAATCCGCATCACAATCCGTTGTAACAGAATCCACTATCTCATCCGACAATTTAACAGAATCAGCTACTATTTTCAATTTACTATATATGCAATCACAATACGACTCAATTGCTCCGCCATATATAACTTTATTATTTTCATTGCCTAAACACATATCCCGTGCCTTTTCTGGCGAAATAGAACACGATGCGAATAGAAACAACAAAACACCACAAAACACTATTCGTTTCATTTTTTATCCTTTTCTGCGAAGGTATAAATTTTAGCAGAAATATACTATGTAAAAAGACGTTTATATTTCGTTCTTCTAAAGTAAATTTGTACCTTTGTACCATAGAAAAGATTATACAAAATGAATAACAAACGATATATTTTATCAATACTTCTTTGTTTTTGTTGTCATTACATTTTTTCACAAACTGATGTCCGCCCAATTATTGAAAAAGGAAATGCATTCTACAATAAAAATGACTTCAAAAATGCTGCTGTACAATATAAACACGCATGTCAACTCGATTCTCTTTCGTTCGATGCGTGGTACAACTTTGGAAATGCACTTTACCAAATGAAAAAATATATTTTATCAACCGAAGCTTACGATAAAGCTCTCAAATTGACTTCAGATAAAACTCTAAAAGCCAATATATTACATAACGTCGGAAACATTGCCTGCGAACAAGGTCAGTACGAGAAAGCGGTAAATCTCTATAAACAATCTCTCATACTTAATTCTAAAGATGATGACACTCGTTACAATCTTGCGTATGCTCAAGAAAAACTGAAAATACAAAAAACATTAGAAGATTTAGAAAAACAAAAGAAAAAAGAATCTGAAAACCCAAAACCATCTCAATTTGCAGAAGAATGCTTGAAAAAAGCTCAAGAATTGGTTCAACAATACAAATTTTCCGATGCTTTACAAGTAATGAAAGATGGTGAAACAAAAGATAAAACTGTTGCTCTTTTCAATGAATTTACCCAAAAACTTGAAGGTATCGTTAACATCATAAACAACAACCAAGAATGAAAAAATTAATCATAACTCTAATATCTTTCTGTGCTTTTTGTTCACTTTATGGTCAAAAAACGGCACAAGAATATTTCAATGTATCTGCTCGATTATATGCAGAAAAGCAACAAGAAGCTGCACTCTACACCGTTTCTCGTGGATGTGAACTTTTTGAAGCTGATTCTTCTCTTGCTCAATTAAAACGATTGATTGAAAAAGAAAACAACCAACAAAATCAACAACAAAAACAAAATAAAAACGATAAAAATCAAGACAATCAAGACCAACAAAATCAAAATGGTCAAGGGCGGGGACAAAACGGACAACAAAACAATCAAGATAACCAACAAGGAAATCAAGAATCACAACAAAAAGGTGATCAACAACAAAACAACGATAAACAAGAGCAAGGACAAGAAAGCCAAATGCAACAAGGTCAACAAGATAACAATCAACCTAACGAAGATAAAAAAGGTCAAATCTCAAAGGTTCAAGCTGAAATGATGCTCGATGCAATTGATCAAGATGACAAAGCCGTTCAACAAAGATTGATGTTGCAAAAACAACAAAAAAAGAACAACAATCGGATTGAAAAAAATTGGTAATTAGTGATTAATGTATTTCGTCGTAAATGATATGACAAACATCTTGCTTCGCATATTTTCATTTTTCGACAAGCACACTATTTTGCTTCGTTGTATTCTTGCTGGAATTATTGCAATTTGTATTTGTGCAATTTTCCGAATTTCTTTTATAGAAGATATCAGTTCGTTTTTGCCTCAAAGTAAAGAAAATGAACGTATTCAATATGCCTCACAACACATTGGTGGCTCCAACAAGCTGATGATTTCTGTCGCCAGCGAAACTGCTGACGAATATGCAATTATGGACGCAGTTGATTGTTTTGTTGCAAAAATTCAAGAAAGAGATTCTTCCAATCGCATTCAGGACATTGTATATATGATTGATCAACAACAAATTATGAATGTTGGTCAATTCGTTGTGCAAAATATGCCTTTATATCTACAAGATGCTGATTATCAAGCAATAGAAAACTCATTATCCTACGATTCCGTTGTTGCAAAACTGCAAGGCGACAAACAAATTCTTCTCTCGCCAATAGGCGGATTTGTCAAAAATTTCATCACCTACGATCCTTTGCACTACACATCAAAAGTATTGGAAAAACTCAATCAATCCAGCACAAACTCAAACTACGAAACCATTGACGGCTACCTATTCGACAAATCAGGAAAAGAAGCTCTCATTGCTATCAATTCAAAATTACCCGTAAGTGAAACTTCCGAAAATGCAATTTTAATAGCCGATATTGATTCCGCCATGTCTGAAACTATGTCGGAACATTCCAACGTGAAACTCGATTGCATCGGTGCATCAGTCATTTCAATAGGCAATGCCAACCGAATCAAAATGGACAGCATTATTTCTACCGCAATCGCCCTAATTTTGATTCTTGTCGTTCTACTCTACTTTTTCCGCGATGTACGTGCTTTGATTATCATTTTGTTCGCTCTTATTTTTGGCGGTTTGTTCGGAATGGCGTTCGTTTCTATCTTTAAAGATTCCGTTTCTATTATTGCCATAGGAATCGGCTCCATTATTGTTGGAATTGCAACGAATTATCCATTACATTTTCTTGCTCATTACCAACAGGGGTATAGCAAAGAACAAACTATCCGCGACATTATTGACCCGCTTGTAACTGGAAATTTAACAACCGTTGGCGCTTTTCTCAGCCTTATCTTCATCCATTCGAATGCAATGAAGGATTTGGGTCTATTTGCTTCTTTCTTGCTTATCGGCACAATTCTTTTCGTTCTCATTTTCTTGCCGCATTTGTTCAAAAAGAAACTATTTGCAAAACAAGAACGTCTTAGTACAAGCCTAACATTCAACAAGATAGCATCTTACAATCTTGACAAAAACAAATTTATTGTCGTTTCTATTCTATTATTGACAATTCCACTCTTCTTTATGAGTAAAAAGACGACTTTTGAGACAGATTTGCACGCAATAAATTATATGACCAACGCGCAGAAAGAGAAGTTTGCAAAACTCAACGAACAAACGCAAAACAACAAACCGACTTTTTTTTGCGTTGCCGAAGGAAATTCGTTAGAAGAAGCATTGCAAACCTATGAGCAATCGCTTCCCAAAATTGATTCTCTCAAAGAAAACAATCTCATTTCCAATACTTCTGGAATAAACATTTTTGTTCCTTCACAAAAAAAGCAAGCCGAAAAAATTGCAAAATGGAACAATTTCATGTCTGTTCATCGCAAAGATTTGATAACAAACATCTCAAAGGCAGCAAAAGAAACGGGTTTTAACGATGGCGCATTCAATAACTTTATTGAAATTCTCAACTCTAATTTTACAATTCACAGTGTTGATTATTTTGCACCAATAATGTCGTCAATCGGCAATAATTTCATCTCAAGCGAAGACAATCGTGTGCTGGTTTTCAATATTATTGAAACCGAGAAAGAGCAACAAGAAACAATCGAGCAACAACTCAATCAAATTGATTCTCAAATATTTACATTCAACAACAATTCACTCATAACACAAATGGTCAATGCGCTTTCCGAAGATTTTGACTACGTGCTTTACATTTGTGGTCTCATTGTCTTTCTATTCCTAACATTTTCGTTTGGTCGGTTAGAATTAAGTATCGCTGCATTTATTCCGCTTACTGTCGGTTGGATTTGGATTCTGGGATTGATGGGAATTTTTGATATGAAATTCAACATAGTCAACATTATTTTGGCTACGTTCATTTTTGGTCAAGGCGATGACTACACTATTTTCGTAACCGAAGGCTTAATGTACGAATACACTTACAAAAAGAAAATGCTTGCGTCGTACAAAAATTCTGTGTGGCTTTCGGCAACAATCATGTTTATTGGCATTGGCTCGCTCATTATTGCGCAACATCCAGCAATGCGTTCGCTTGGCGAAGTAACAATTGTTGGGATGTTCTCGGTTGTACTGATGGCGTATCTGTTCCCTCCACTTATTTACCGCTGGCTTACGCAGAAAAAGGGAAAAAATCGCCTAATGCCAATTACGCTTAAAAATCTAGGAATCACTATTTTATCATTCACAGTATTTTTAATAGGAAGCATATATTTAACACTTGCAGGATTTTTTAGTCTAACAATTCTTGGAAAAACCGAAAAACACAAACTTTGGTACCACAAACGATTATGTGGCATTTTTAGATTTTTAATCAAAATCATTCCCAACATCAACCACGACATTCAAAATGTTGCAAACGAGACATTTGAAAAGCCAGGAATTATCATTGCCAACCATCAGTCGCACTTAGATTTAATGTATTTATTGCTATTGAATCCGAAAATTATTTGCTTGACAAATCATTGGGTATGGAAATGCCCGTTCTATGGCTGGATTATCCGTTACGCCGACTTTTACCCTATCGAAGACGGTATTGAAGACAATGTTGACAAACTTCGCGAAGTAATAACCCGTGGTTATTCTATATTGATTTTTCCCGAAGGAACTCGTTCCGAAGATTGCAACATCCTCCGTTTTCACAAAGGCGCATTCTATTTGGCAGACCAATTAGGCGTTGACATTATTCCGACAATGATTCACGGCATTGGACATTTCTTCCCCAAAACAGAATTTATGCTGAGAAGTGGCAAGGCTACCGTAAAAATTTTCAAGAGAATTTCTCCTAAAAACGAACAATTCCGTAACGGAAAAGATAATAGAGAAACTGCGAAATTATTCCGACAATTCTATGAAAAAGAATATGCCAAATTGGCGAATGAAATTGAGAATGCTGATTATTACAAAGATTTAGTTTTGCACAACTACATTTACAAAAGCAGACAAATCGAACAATCGGCGAGAAAAGTATTAAATGACAAAGATTTAGCACAAAAAATCGCAGCCTTACCAGACGAAGGCGAATACACAATAGAAAACTGCGGACAAGGTGAATTTGCATTGGTCGCAGCATTAGTGAAGAAGAATCTTCAGATTATCGCAACCGACGATGACGAAAACAAAATTGCAATTGCAAGCAACTGCACTTCAATACCACAAAATTTGAGGTTTCAAAAAATCAATGAATTTACAAATAAAAATCTCAGTTGATTGAAAATATTATATAAATTTGTAGAAACATTTTTAAATATTTAAACTATGAAACACAAAATTTTATTTGCCTTTTTGGCATTAGCAACAAGTTTTTCACTTGTTAGTTGCGGTGATGATGATAAAGACAACGATCCTAAACCATCAAAAGCGACATATCAAGACACTGGTTCTGAATTAATTGTTACCTATCCTCTTATTGACGATAACAATAAATTCCTCGGAACTTGCAAGGAAATCATTTCTTACAAAGACGAAACTATTATTAGTTACACAATTATGGCATGTTGTAACAATGCTGCCGATGCCGAAAAAGTATATAATGATGCATTAGAAGAAATAAAAGATCCAGAATCAGAAATTATAGACGTAAAGAAAGAAGGAAACAACATCATTATGACTGGTGAATTACCAGAAGATTGCACTGTGGAAATGCTTCGCATTATGTTACAAGAACAGGTTGCCGAAGAAAATGGAGACAATGAACTACAGAGAAAACTCGAAGACGAATTGACACAATTACTATTGGAAGACGAATTGAGAATTAAATAAACATTTTTGTTCGCTTAGTAATATTCAAAAGCAGACTTTTACGGTCTGCTTTTTTTGTATATAAACGAAAGTAGTTTTTTACACATATAGGAAATTATAGTCTTCAAAAATGCAAATTTGTACGGAGGAATTTTATGTTTTTAACATACAGAATTCTTTTTTTTAGAAGTCCACTTTGTTAGTTTTATTGTTGGCGTATTAAGGTTATAGCAAAATTCTCATCAGGATTTTCTATATCAATAATATGTATTGTATCGCAAAACCCATTAACTTTTCTCATAATTTGTCCAAACGATGATGCTCCCGTTCCATTCATCTGCATTGTAAAAAGAGAATCTTGTGTTAATTCATACCTAAACGATCCGTCACCTCCATGTTTTAACAACGCACGTTTTAATATTGGTCCAAAATAAAGAAAACCTTCCCCATTTTCCTTAATGCTACATTCAACATTTACAAGCATAAGATTTGCTATTGCAATCCCCACTCTACTTGCATTTTTGTTTAATGGACACATTTTAACATCGTATGTTCCAATTATTTCCGTGTTTCTCGCTTTTTCCTCTGACTTACAACCAACAATCAATATTAGACTAAACAAAACAAAAATATACACTCGTTTCATAATCAATTCTTTTTTATCACATATACATCTCTTATTTTGACCCAATGCTCATATAATCTATTCATCTAAAATATGTGGTTCATTAGAATGTAGTACATCTTTCTTACTAATAAAGAAATACCAATACAACCATATTGCGAATAGTAACGTAAGCATCGTATTTAATTTGAATTGTGATATAAATATACGACAAAAATAAGCAATTGTCAATTTCTAACATATAGGAAATCTCATAGTACTTCAAAAAGAAAGACAATCAAAAGCAACTTGCTTTATTCTAACCTCTTGACCTTTACTCCCTAATTCGTATATTTGTTTCGGAGTTGAGTGTGTGGTAAAACTCTATTTACCCTGCAACTCCTTTTGTTTTTTGAAGTGCTACAATTTTCTATTGCTTTAAAACCTGAAAGTCGATACCACGTTCGACAGTTCTGGAGGGAAACGAGTGATAGAACTTGGTAAGAAACTTTGATTAACGCTTTTTGTTTTCCCAAGGAATAGCAAAACCACGTTCACAACCGAACGAAGTTCCTTGTAGTCGATAGCAAAAGCATACAGCCACATCAAACGGCTGATTGAGATCTTTGACAAATTGAACAGTAAAGTCGTAGCAGGAATCAACGAACTGCCACTGGCAACATTCCGTAGGTGTTGCGTTTGTAGTGTCAATATAAATGTCGCTACTCCATTCCCCAGATGAATCGTATATCAGGACATCTGCATCAGAATCTACAATTTTGACCTTTGCACATAAAGGAAATTGTTTTAAGGTTCCAGAATGGTTGACGGTCATTCGACAGTTTTTTGCGTCAACATCGTAAGCGTAGGTTTTAACAGGAGGCAATGATCCGCCACCGCCATATACTGTTACGTTGTGCGAATTTGGTGCGGGATACGAGGTGCTTACGTGGTCAACCCATTCTATGGTAAAGTCCTCGAAAGCGTTTACAAATTCAACGGTAAAGTCCTCGAAGGCTTCAACAAACTGCCAACGTCCTGGGCGGTCGGCGTAAGCGTTCACTTTCTCA
>JAZRVS010000118.1:0-10997 GCA_045599365.1 Bacteroidales bacterium | reverse complement strand
AAAACTATCAATCTATGGCAGGAAACAGCAACCTACACGCAGCCAACAGGGCGAAAAAGGACGAATTTTACACGCAACTCTCCGACATTGCCAACGAGTTGAAACATTACAAACAGCACTTTGCAGGAAAAACGGTGTTCTGCAACTGCGATGACCCGTACGAAAGCAATTTCTTCAAATACTTTGCGCTCAATTTCAATGTTTTAGGATTGAAAAAACTGATTGCCACCTGCTACGACGGTTCGCCTATTGCCGACACACAAATGTGTTTGTTTGAACCCGAAGAACCTTACGGCAAGCAGCAAAAAACACGTGTTCCTCACAAAATTGTGATTACCGAAGTTTCCGATGTGACCGGCGATGGCGCAACCGACCTTGCCGACGTGGAATGGTTGATAAAGAACGACAAAAATGTGCTTACAACCCTAAATGGCAACGGCGATTTTCGTTCGGCAGAATGCGTGGAATTGCTAAAAGAAGCCGATATTGTTGTTACCAATCCGCCGTTTTCGCTGTTCCGTGAATATGTGGCACAACTGATTCAATATGACAAAAAGTTCTTGATTGTTGGAAATCAAAATGCCATTACTTACAAAGAATGTTTCAAATTGATAAAAGATAATCAATTATGGCTGGGAAGTTGTTTATCGTTTAGTGCATTCAAAGTGCCTGCCGATTATGAGGAGAAAAGTACACGCTTTTGGATAGACGAAACGGGACAAAAGTGGCGCTCCATGGGAAATGTTTGTTGGTTTACGAACCTAGATAATACCAAACGCCACGAAGTGCTTGATTTATACAAAACCTATTCGCCAGAAGAATATCCCAAGTACGATAACTACGATGCGATAAATGTTGATAAAGTGGCAGATATTCCTTGCGACTACAATGGCGTGATGGGCGTGCCGATTACATTTTTGGATAAATACAATCCTGAGCAATTTGAGTTGCTTGACGCAAGAGATTATACAAACATTGAGCGACTTAAAAACAAACAATATGGTTTGGTTAAAGACGCAGATGGTGCAATTAATGGCAAACCTAAATATGCCCGAATTTTAATTCGCAAAAGACAATAATCAAGAAAAAAGTTAACTTTGTGGCAACCATATAAAAATATCATGTTAGAAGTAAAATCACAAGCTTATTATTGGTTGCATACGTGGATACATGCGCATGTAATAGAATTGGGAACACAAAGATTTTGCGAACGATTTCTCGGTTTCAAACAAGATCCGTGTGGCAGAATGACAGACCAAATGGTGCAGGCAGCACGTTCAGGACAAGCAAACATAACCGAAGGTTCCGCAAGACGTATTACCTCACGCGAAACAGAAATGAAACTTACCGATGTAGCACGTGCCAGTCTATGCGAACTCGAAGGAGATTATTTTAATTTCCTAATGAAACGCAATCAAATTCCATGGGGGAAAAACACTGCGGAATTTCAGGCAGTAAACAATATAGTTTGGGATAAACCTAATTTCGGTACGGATTGGGCACAAGATGCTTGCCAACACATTCTTTCTCAAAAGGCAAAATTTGACACTTGGATTGAACACGGAAACGAAATAGAAGCGGCGAATTGTCTTCTTATCCTTACCCGTGGTTTAATTGCAATGCTGAACAAACAATTAACACACTTACTTGAAGATTTCAAACTCAATGGTGGCTTTAGCGAAAACTTAACAGAATTGCGTCTTGCACAAAAGCAACAAGAAGCTCTAAATTCCAATGCGCCACTTTGTCCTATTTGCAACAAACCCATGATTAAACGAATGGCAAAGAGAGGGCAAAATGTAGGCATGGCATTTTGGTCATGCAGCGATTTTCCTAATTGCCACGGAACAAGAAAATTTGAAGGATAATTAACTCTTTAATTGGTTCATGAATTCTGGAATTCAAGAATTCATGAAATCGTGAGTTCAAAATATAATACTAACTATGGAAATAAAACTAACCCCAATCCGCATCGGCGATTTATTCGCGGGATTCAGCAACAGTGAAGAAGAAGGCGTTTTTGGTTACGGTGGCAAACTGAATATCCGACCAAAATATCAGCGTGAGTTTGTTTACAGCGACAAACAGCAAAAAGCCGTTATAGAAAGTATTCGCAAGGATTTCCCTCTGAACGTGATGTATTGGGTGGAAAACGAAGATGGGACATACGAACTGCTTGATGGTCAACAACGCACTATGAGTATTTGCGAATTTTTGAGTGGCAACCTTATTGTAAATTGGAACGACACACTAAAAACCGGCGATAACCTTACTCCCGATGAACGCGCTAAATTCTTGGATTACAAACTCATGGTGTATATTTGCCGCAATGGCAGCGACAGCGAAAAACTTGATTGGTTTCGCACAATAAACATTGCCGGCGAAAAGCTTACGGAACAAGAAATCCGCAACGCCGTTTACAGTGGCGAATGGGTTACTGCTGCCAAACGAAAATTCAGTAAATCGCAGTGCGTTGCCTACAAACTCGGTAGCGATTATATGAGCGGCTCGCCCATCCGACAAGACTATTTAGAAACTGTCATTTCTTGGCTCAATAATGGCCAAATAGAAGAATATATGGCCGCTCACCAACACGACACAAATGCTGATGAACTTTGGCTTTATTTCCAAAATGTAATAAATTGGGTTAAGGCAAAATTTCCGAAAAAACGCAAAGAAATGAAACAAGTTGCGTGGGGAGAAATCTACAACAAGTACAAAGATGCCAAACTCGATGCAACCGAACTCGAAACCCGCATTGCCGAACTAATGCGCGACAGCGATGTAGAACGAAAAGCTGGTATTTATTGGTATGTCCTCGATAAAGATGAGCATCACTTAGGCATTAGAGCTTTCGACGCAAACACCAAGCGTGAAGTCTATGAAAAACAAAACGGCATTTGCAAAATCTGCGGGAAACATTTTGAATTGGAACAAATGGAAGCCGACCACATTACCCCATGGAAAGACGGTGGCCGAACAATTTCCGAAAACTGTCAAATGCTTTGTAAAGAATGTAACCGACGAAAAGGAGCAAAATAATATATTCCTATAGATAAAATCATTCCTTCACGAAACAATTTCAATAAAAAACGGCTAATTCTTTGAATTAGCCGTTTTTTATATGTGAGGTAAACAACTATTTACTTATCGCAAACAGAATTGTACAATTTAATTTGATTTGAAAGAATTTTCGTGAATCCTTTAACATCTTCACCAGAGAAAGCTGTGTTAACTTCACCGTATTGAGCAAATTTAGCTTGCATTAAATCGTATTTAGATTCAATGCCGATAACTGTGAAGTTGTATGGTTGCAATTCAACGAAAACTTTACCACAAACGTGCAATTGTGAATTTTCAAGATATTTTTCAATATCACGCATAACTGGTTCTTGGTATTGTGCTTCGTGAAGCAACATACCATAGAAATTTGCTAATTGTTCTTTCCAGTACAATTGCCATTTGGTGAGATTGTGTTTTTCCAACATGTGGTGAGCTTTGATGATAATCATTGGCGCAGCTGCTTCAAAAGCAACACGACCTTTAATACCAATAATTGTATCACCAATGTGCATTCCACGACCAATTGCATATTTTGAAGCAATGTCATTCAATTTTTGAATGATATCAACAGGATTTTGGTATAAAACGCCATCCATTCCTATCAATTCACCTTTGTCAAATTCTAATTCAATTTTGCGAGACTCTTTCTCTTCTAATTGAGATGGATATGCATATTCTGGAATTGTTTGGCTCGAATGCAAAGTTTCTTTTCCTCCGATACTTGTTCCCCAAATACCTTTATTGATAGAGTATTCGGCTTTTTTCCAATCGGAAACAATACCTTCTTTTTTCAAATATTCAATTTCGTATTCGCGAGTTAATTTTTCATCGCGAACAGGAGTAAGAATTTCAATCTCTGGACAAATTACATTGAATGCCAAGTCAAAACGAACTTGATCGTTACCAGCACCAGTACTTCCGTGGATAATGTAATCTGCTTTTATGTCACGTGCATACTGAGCAAGTGCTATCGCTTGGAAAATACGTTCAGAACTTACAGAAAGAGGGTATGTATTGTTTTTCAAAATGTTACCGAAAATCATATAACGGATACATTTTTTGTAGTATTCTTGAGATATGTCAATACATACATGCTTGTTCACTCCAAGATTTTTAGCTTTTTTCTCAATTGCGTCCAACTCTTCTTGTGGAAAACCGCCAGTGTTGATGATTACGGAATGAACATTGTAACCTTTTTCTTTGCTGTAATATTTTGCACAATATGAAGTATCCAAACCTCCACTAAATGCAAGTACTGCTGTTTTTGCCATAACTATTTTTATTTAAATCTATTTATGTTCTTCTTTTGGGTCGAAAACCATACCTGTGCAAAGGCAGTTTTTGCGACCAGTTCTTTGTAAAATATCGTAATTCGCGCATGATTCACATCCTTTCCAAAATGCATCGTCATCAGTCAATCGTTGGTAACTTACAGGAATGTAACCAAGTTTTGTGTTAATTCTCATAACCGCTTCGCTTGTTGTTAATCCAAAGATTTTTGCATCGGGAAATAAATCTCTAGAAAGTTCAAATGCTTCTTGCTTAATGCGTGTTGCCAAACCTTGTCCACGAAATTTGGGATTCACTATCAATCCTGAATTTGCAACGAATTGACCATGCTGCCATGTCTCAACGTAACAAAATCCAGCAATTTCATCATTCTCTGCAAAGGCAATTACTCCTTTTCCTTCCTTCATCTTTGAAATGATGTAATTGGGCGTACGTTGTGCTAACCCAGAATCTTTGTTCTTTGACGCTTGATAAATCAAGTCTGAAATGGCTTGCGCGTATTTCTCGTGTTCACTATTGGCACGAACTACTCTTATTTCACTCATACTATAATAAAATGCACGCAAATATAATAATTTAGGAAACAATATACAAGATGGCAACACAATCACTTGTAATCAGGTGTTAGTAGTCAGTTTTTAGTTTGATTTTCATAATGGAAAGATTTTACACAAAGAAATTCGCCTGACAACTGATAATTGGTAACTGACAACTAATTTACAGCCAAGATGTCTAACATTACTATAATTTAAGGTGATAATATACAAAAAGATTGGAAGATTGTTGTGCAATAGTTGTCTGTTGTTGTATTAGCAGTTTGTTTATTCAACACTGCGGAATTATTTGTACAAGAAATATACTACACTATTACTTTAACACTAATCACTAAAATAAATTTCCTTCTCATTTCGTAAACCTTAATCAAAATAATTTCTACCTTTGGGCGTCAAAATTTTGTTTAATATTAAAATATATAAAGATGACTCAACAGGATTACATGGACAGAGAGCTTAAGTATGGTGCTCACAATTACCATCCACTCCCTGTAGTTTTGGAAAAAGGTGAAGGTGTTTACGTTTGGGATACAGATGGGAAACGTTACTATGATTATTTGTCGGCTTATTCGGCAGTAAATCAAGGACATTGCCATCCAAAAATCGTTAAAGCAATGGTTGACCAAGCTCAAAAAATTACCCTTACATCAAGAGCTTTCTTCAACGATACACTTGGCGAATATGAAGAATTTGCTACTAAATTTTTCGGTTATGATAAATTACTTCCAATGAATACTGGTGCCGAAGGCGACGAAACAGCATTGAAACTTGCTCGTCGTTGGGGTGTTGTTAAAAAAGGTATTCCTAATGATGAAGTAAAAATCATTTGCTGCGAAGGAAACTTCCACGGACGTACAATTTCTATCATTTCAATGTCGGTTGACCCTGAATCGTATGCAAACTATGGTCCGCTTACTCCAGGTTTCATAAAAGTACCTTACGATGATGTTGACGCTCTTGCGAAGGTTTTGGAAAAAGAAGGCGACAAAGTTGCAGGTTTCTTGGTAGAACCAATTCAAGGTGAAGCTGGTGTGTATGTTCCACAAGAAGGCTATTTGAAAAAATGCTACGATTTGTGTAAAAAACACAACGTACTTTTCATAGCCGACGAAGTTCAAACAGGTTTGGCTCGTACAGGTAAAATGCTTTGCTGCGACCACGAGGGTGTTCGTCCTGATATTCTCATCTTAGGAAAAGCAATTAGTGGTGGTATGTTGCCAGTTTCTGCTGTTTTGGCAGATGACGACATTATGTTGAATATCAAACCAGGAGAACACGGATCAACTTACGGAGGAAACCCAATTGCTGCAAAAGTTGCAATCGCTGCATTGTCTGTTTTGAAAGACGAAAAATTGGCTGAAAATGCTGAACGTCTTGGAAAAATCTTCCGTGACGAGTTGAATTCATTCCAACATCCAATGAAAAAGTTGGTTCGCGGTAAAGGCCTTTTGAATGCAGTTATCATTGAACCAAAGAACGGAAAATCGGCATGGGATTTCTGCTTAGCGTTGAGAGACAATGGCTTGTTGGCAAAACCAACACACGAACATATCATTCGTTTCGCTCCACCGCTTGTAATCAATGAAGCTCAATTGCGTGAAAGTATTGATATTATTAAGAAAACATTCAAACAATTTGAATAGGCAAAAGGGAGGACAAAAAAAGTCCTCCTTTTTTTTGAAATTTCTTATTTAGATATTTTTTTGTTTGAAAAATTTTATGTTATTTTGCAACCCGATTTAAGAGGAACATAGTACAAAATAGCAAATAGTAGATACAATGTATAGAATTTGTCAAATTACAGGAAAGAGAGCAATGAGTGGTAACAATGTTTCTCACTCAAATGCAAAAACGAAAAGAGTTTTCGACGTTAACTTGCTCGAAAAGAAATTCTATTTAGCAGAAGAAGACAGATGGATTACCCTTCGTGTTTCGGCAAATGGATTGAGAACAATCAATAAAAAAGGATTGGCACAAGCTCTTAAAGATGCGAAAGCAAAAGGTTATATTCAAAACTATTAATATAAGCAGCAATGGCAAAGAAAGGAAATAGAGTTCAAGTAATTCTTGAATGTACAGAGCAAAAAGAAAGTGGTGTTCCAGGAATGTCTCGTTATATAACAACGAAAAATCGTAAAAATGTTCCTGATAGATTGGAAATGAAAAAATACAATCCATATTTGAGAAAAGTAACTGTTCATAGAGAAATTAAATAATAAGAAGATATGGCAAAGAAAGTAGTTGCAACCCTTCAAAAAGGTGCTGGAAAAGAGTTTACAAAGGTTATCAAATCTGTAAAATCTGAAAAAACAGGTGCGTATGTCTTCGTAGAAGAAATCGTTCCAAATGCTGAAGTTCAAGCATATTTGAATAAGAAATAATATTTCTAACATACTATTTAGAAAGCCTTGTCAGTTTTGATGAGGCTTTTTTGTTATATAGACTTATAATTATTCTGCCAAGAAATTCTTTGATGTGCTGAAAATGTGTAAAATTACACAAATCATGTATCAAAAATGTGTAAGATTACACAAAACATGTATCAAAAATGTGTAATTTTGTTCAAATGAGATATTAAAGGTGTGTTGATAGGGTTACGTAGTAAGTGCGAAAAAATAATTAATAAAAACATATCTTTGCAAAAAATGTAAATCGATGAATTTTGTAGAAGAATTGAAATGGAGAGGCATGCTTCAAGACATCATGCCAGGAACTGAAGAACAACTTTCTAAAGAAATGACGACAGCTTATTTGGGTATAGACCCAACTGCTGATTCTTTGCATATAGGGCACTTGTGTGGTGTGATGATGTTACGACATTTCCAACATTGCGGCCATAAACCGCTTGCTCTTATTGGTGGTGCTACGGGTATGATTGGCGATCCTTCAGGAAAATCTAAAGAACGCAATTTGTTGGACGAAGCAACGTTGGCTCATAATGTTGCTTGTATTAAAGCTCAATTGGAACATTTCCTTGATTTCAATAGCGATGCTCCAAATGCAGCTGAATTAGTAAACAACTATGATTGGATGAAGGATTATACATTTCTTGATTTCGCAAGAAATGTCGGCAAATTGATTACCGTTAATTATATGATGGCTAAAGATTCTGTAAAAAAACGTTTCAATGGCGAATGCTCTGATGGTATGAGCTTTACAGAATTCACATATCAGTTGTTACAAGGATATGATTTCGTGTATTTGAACGAACATAAGAATTGTAAATTACAAATGGGTGGTTCCGATCAATGGGGAAACATCACTACTGGTACAGAATTGATTCGTCGTATGAATGGCGGTGAAGCATTCGCGTTGACATGTCCTTTGATTACTAAGGCTGATGGTGGTAAATTTGGTAAAACAGAAAGTGGTAACGTTTGGTTGGATCGTCGATACACTTCTCCTTATAAATTCTTTCAATTCTGGATGAACGTAAGCGATGATGATGCCAAACGCTATATCAAGATTTTTACTATGCTTCCAAAAGATGAAATAGAATCATTGATAGCCGAACATGAACAAACTCCACATTTGCGCGTTCTTCAAAAACGATTGGCTCAAGAAGTAACAACCATGGTTCATAGTAAAGAAGACTATGAAGCTGCTTTGGAAGCGTCGAATATTTTGTTTGGAAATGCAACAGGTGATTCTTTGAAAAAATTGGATAAGGAAACATTCTTATCTGTTTTTGAAGGTGTTCCTATGTTCCAAATTGCAAAAGCTGATGTGGAAACTGGTATTCCTATTATTGAATTGCTTGCAGAAAAAACTAATATTTTCCCAAGTAAAGGCGAAGCTCGTAAAAATATCCAAAATGGTGGCGTGAGTATTAATAAAAACAAGGTAGAAGCTATTGATTTACAAATCAATGCAGATTTTTTGTTGAATGATTCTTACATTTTGGCTCAACGAGGGAAGAAAAATTATTTCTTGGTTGAAGTAAAGTAGTGACGCACATTTTACAACAAACATTAGATGGTTCCCATACCATCTACATTCCAGAAATGGACGAGCATTACCACTCTACGAATGGTGCAATACAAGAGGCTCGTCACATTTATGTTTCCAAAGCATATAATTTTTCAAACTGTACGAATCCAACTATTTTTGAAGTTGGATTCGGTACGGGGTTGAATACGTTACTTACAGCTCTTGAGGCGGAAAAACAGCAACGAAAAACAACCTATATCTCAATAGAAAAATATCCTATTGCAGAAACAGAATATTCCCAATTGAATTTTCCATATCTAATTGAAGAAAACCCAATTGATTTGTTTTATAAAATACATTCTGCATCATGGAATGAATTCGTTGAGATTACTCCTTGGTTTTCGTTGAAAAAAATTCATGCCGATTTGACAAAATTGCCAGAAATTCCCAATGTTGATGTTGTGTATTTTGATGCTTTTGCTCCAAATAAACAAGCTTCAATGTGGACAGAAACAGTTTTTCAATACCTTTTTAAGGCAACTAATTGTAATGGCGTATTGACTACATATTGTGCTAAAGGTGATGTTCGCCGCTTGTTGCAAAAGGTAGGTTTTCGGGTGGAACGTACCGATGGCCCTCCAGGAAAACGAGAAATGCTTCGTGCAACGAAAAACTGCATACAGTAAGATGTGGTTTGCGAGTGTTTTATAATAAAACCAGATTTATATCTCTTAATTCTTAATTTAATTCGTAATTTTGTGCAAAACAATATCCTACAACGATGCAAATTTCAGTCGTAGTTTCACTTTTAAACGAAGAAGAGTCATTGAAAGAACTTATGGAGTGGATTCATAAGGTGATGACTGCTCACGATTTTTCATACGAAGTAATTTTTATAGATGATGGAAGTACCGACAATTCTTGGAATGTTATTACAGAATTGTCCCAACAATATGAGCAAATCAAAGCAATAAAATTCCGTAGAAATTATGGAAAATCTGCGGGTTTGTACAAAGGGTTTGAAAAGGCTGAAGGCGATGTGGTAATCACTATGGATGCCGACTTGCAAGATTCTCCCGATGAAATTCCTGAATTATATCGTATGATTACGGAAGATGGCTACGACCTTGTTTCTGGCTGGAAAAAGAAACGCTACGACCCAGTGTTGACGAAAAATTTACCGAGTAAATTGTATAATGCAACAGTTCGTTTGATGTCGGGAATTAAGTTGCACGACTTTAATTGTGGCTTGAAGGCTTATAGGAAAAAAGTGGTGAAAAGTGTGGAAGTTTATGGCGAAATGCACCGCTATATCCCTGTTTTGGCAAAATGGGCGGGATTCAAGAAAATTGGAGAAAAAGTAGTGCTTCATCAAGAACGTAAATATGGCGTTTCAAAATTCGGAATTGAACGCTTTATTCGTGGTCCGCTCGACTTAATGTCGGTGATGTTCATATCTCGTTTCAGTAAACGACCAATGCACTTTTTTGGCTCAATAGGTATGATAAATTTCTTGATTGGATTTATCATTTTGATTTATCTATCGTATATGAAATTTGCTCATTTACAATATAATATGACACAACGTCCATTGTTCTATCTTGGAATAGTTTGTCTTATTCTTGGTACGCAATTATTTTTGACAGGTTTCTTGGCAGAACTAATTTCGCGTTCGTCATCAAACAGGAATGAATATTTGTGTGATGAATTTATAAAGTAAAATATCCTAAACTATATTTTTGTAAAGGCAGGATAAGTACCTGCCTTTTTTGTTTAAAAATACTTGACCATATTCAATTAATATTTTTTGTATCTTTGGACGAACTAAATACTCATAAGTCATGAGTAAAAAGTCGCAAGAGGTGTCTGCATTGGCACCAGAAAACACAGGAAAAATCCTTTGGTTTCAAACAGAAGATGGTCAAACACAATTAGATGTTCGTTTAGAGAACGAGACGGTTTGGTTGAGTGTACAACAGATAGCGTATTTATTTGGTAGAGATGACAACACAATCCGAAAGCATATAAATAATGCAATAAAGGAAGAATTATCTTTTTCAGAGAGACTGTCTCAAAAGAGCAGTCTCTTTTTTTATGCTGCAAACTTTTCAGATTGAGAAAAACTGAGAAATTTATCAGTTTTTGAAAAAATCTTTGATT
>JAZRVS010000117.1:0-15939 GCA_045599365.1 Bacteroidales bacterium | reverse complement strand
TAAGAATTAAGAGGTAAGAGGGAAGAATTAAGAATTAAGAAGTAAGAAGTAAGAAATAAAAAAAATTAATCACCAATCACTAATCCCCAATTCCACCCCTATCCTTTTCGGTTTTTAATATGTTAATAACTCTCATAAAATTCTCTCATTTTATAAAAAAAAATCTTCTATTTTTACTCAAACGATAAAATTGAGCAAGATGGATATGTACAATGACAAGGAGGAAGTGTTCTCTAAACCAGTAAAAGCAGGCAAAAGAACCTATTTTTTCGATGTAAAAAAAACAAAAAACAACGATTATTTTCTTACAATAACAGAAAGTAAGCGAGTTTTTGAAACAGAGGAAAAAGTAACATACGAAAAGCATAAAATATTCTTATATCAAGAAGATTTTGAAAAATTCGTTGCAGGAATGAAAGAAGCTGTAGATTTCGTTACGGCAGAAAATCCTAATCCTGTTAGACACGGCGAATCAAACGAAACGGAAGAGTAATTTTCTGAGCCTGATGGTTTTCCATTAGGCTCTTTTTTTTATAATGTAGTTTTATGAGCAACGTAAAAAGTTTAGTTTCAATTACAGATTTTGACCCAGAAGAGTACCTCAAAATATTGGAGCTCGCAACAAAATTTGAAGCAAATAGTTACCGTAACTTATTAAACGGCAGAGTTATTGCATCTCTTTTTTTTGAACCATCAACACGTACGCGTTTAAGTTTTGAAAGTTCTATCAATCGTCTTGGTGGACGCGTAATTGGTTTTTCAGATATAGACACAACGAGTTCAACAAAAGGAGAATCACTTCACGATACAATAAAAATCATTTCAAACTACTGCGATTTGATTGTTATGCGTCACCCACTTGAAGGAGCTGCAAAATTTGCCAGTGAAGTTGCAAATGTCCCAATTATCAATGCTGGTGATGGAGCAAACCAACACCCAACGCAAACACTATTGGATATGTACTCTATTTCAAAAACACAAGGAACACTAAACAATTTGTCTATCGCGCTGATTGGTGATTTGAAATATGGAAGAACCGTTCATTCGCTTATTATGGCAATGAAATATTTCAATCCAACATTCCATTTAGTTGCTCCACCAGAATTGGCATTGCCTAATGAATACAAAAATATTCTCAAGGAGAACAACATCACATTCTACGAACACACTGATATGCAATCAGTTTTGAACGAAGTTGATATCGTATATATGACTCGTGTCCAAAAAGAACGTTTCTCCGATTTGATGGAATACGAAAAGACGAAGAATTTGTATATACTTAAAAATGAAATGCTTACGAACACCAAATCAAATATGAAAATATTACATCCGCTTCCACGTGTTAACGAAATCCAAGAAGACGTTGATGTGAATCCAAAAGCATATTATTTTGAACAAGCTCGTAATGGCGTTTTCACTCGTCAAGCAATCATTAGTTATTTGTTGAACCTTAACTTATAGAAAAATGGGAACAATTCAAGGGGAACAAATGGTGGTTAGTGCCATTAAAAATGGTACAGTAATAGACCACATTCCAAGCAAAAATCTATTTAAAATTATTTCCATCTTAAAGTTGGAAGATATTGGAAACCAAATCACATTTGGGGTAAATTTGAAGAGCAAACGACTTGGTAGTAAAGCAATTATAAAAATAGAAGACAAATTTTTCGAGCAAGACGAAATAAACAAAATTGCAATTCTTGCACCAGAAGCAAAGCTAAATATCATCAAAGATTACAAAGTTGTTGAGAAAAAAGTGATTACGTGTCCAGAAAAAATTCAAGGAATCACCAAATGCTTTAATCCCAAATGCGTTACCAATCATCAAAACATTGTTCCAAAATTTTCTGTTATTGGAAAAACGCCAAGTGTCAGTCTAAAATGCGAATATTGCGAAAAAACTACCGATTTTGAGCATTTTAACTTTATTTAAATTTGAAAAGATTTTTAACATACCTACTTTGGGGTATTTCTACTCTACTTTTTGTGGCTTGTACAAAAGGCAATGTTGAAGTTACAACTAGAGATGCATTTGAGATAACCGAAATATCAGCAATGGTAACTTGCGAGATTAATTCAAATATTTCAATGTCAAAATTTGATGAATTAGGCGTTCTATATAGCGAATCAAAATTAACTGTTGAAGCGAATGCAGGAATGGAAACAAAAACACAAAAATACATTGG
Organism: Bacteroidales bacterium; assembly: GCA_045599365.1. Taxonomy (GTDB): domain Bacteria; phylum Bacteroidota; class Bacteroidia; order Bacteroidales; family UBA1715; genus UBA1715. Next base: position 13,753 of record JAZRVS010000117.1, on the reverse strand, counting down.
TAACACATACACTGTCATGCTATCACTTTCTGACGTAAATGACAATGCACCCCAAGCAGGAACAAAATTTTATTATTGTGGATATGTTCACCATAACAATGACTATTATTATGGTGATATAAAGAGTTTTTCGACTCCAAAATAATTTCAAAACAAAACTGAACCTATGAAAAAATACTTTTGGATTTTCTCATTGATTCTTGCCATCTCCCTACAAGGTTTTTCTCAAATTCGCGTAGCCTGCATAGGAAATAGCATTACAGCTGGCTTCGGTCTCCAAAATCCACAACAAGAATCCTATCCTGCCATTTTAAACGAAATGCTTGAAAACAAATACGGAGAAAATGTTTACGAAGTAAAAAACTATGGTATCAGTGCGCGAACATTACTAATGAAAGGCGATTTACCATGGATGAAAGAGTCGTATTTTGAAGCTGTTCTTGAATACAACCCACAAATTGTTACCATAAAATTAGGCACAAACGACACCAAGCCACATAATTGGAAATACGGAAACGAATTCCGTCACGATTTGGAATTTTTGATTGACACATTACTATCATTGCCATCAAAACCAAAAATATTTTTGTGTTACCCTATTCCCGTTTACGAAAACAATTGGGGAATTCGTGAAGAAATAGTTGTAAACAAAATCATTCCAATCATTGATTCTGTTGCGCAAAAATACAATCTTCAAACAATTGACTTACATTCAAATATGGAACAAAGTTTGTATTCAAAAGACAATGTTCATCCAGATAAGAATGGTTCAGAAATAATAGCCATAAAAATATGGCAAAAAGCTTTTAAGACCCAAAAATATCATAGACAAAAATAGATCAACAACAACATCTAAAAACAAATAAATATGAAGAAAACATTCGTTGTCATACTCTCTCTTTTCGTAGCAATAATAACATTTGCTCAGGAATATTCCACGAATAACAAAAAAGCCATTGCAGCATACGAAACAGCGATACAAAACTATCAACTTTTGTACTACGATAAAGCAGAAGAAAATTTAAAAACCGCATTAAAGCAAGACCAATATTTTGTGGAAGCCTACTATCTTTTAGCTGGAGTTTACACACAAAAAAACGACACAATACAAATGCTTTCGACCCTTGAAACGTGCGTAGAAAAATGTGGAGGAAAACACCTTTGGTCTCGCTACAAATTAGCATACGAAGAATACAACTTAGGAATGTACAATGAAGCATTCGCAAATCTTCAACATTTCAAAAGAGCAAATGAAATGCACTCATCTTCAACGCTTTCCAAAGTGGAAGAAATAAATTTAACAGACTTAATCAACAAGGTAAACAAAGCTCTTGAATTACAATCAAACCCAATCAACTTTACACCTCAAAACATGGGTAAAAACATCAACACTCAATACGATGATTACCACCCTTCTATCACAGTTGACGATAGTACATTGATTTACACTATAAATCTACCTACAGCCAATCCCAAACTATACCAAGAAGACTTATTTTCTGCTCAAAAATTTGAAGAATGGCAAAAAAGTATGCCTCTTTCTCAAATTAATACAAAGGCAAACGAAGGTGCTCAATCCATTACAGCAGACGGAAAAACAATGTTTTTCACCATTTGTAATGCTCCTGAAGGCTATGGTTCTTGTGATATATATGTAACACAACGTATTGGAAACAAATGGGTTAAACCTCGTAATCTTGGTCCAGAAGTGAATAGTAAAAACTGGGAATCACAACCATCATGTTCTGCCGATGGAAAAACTTTATACTTTGCATCAAATCGACCTGGGGGAATTGGTCAAAAAGATATTTGGGTAACCCATTTGCAATCAAATGGTAATTGGTCTAAACCAGAAAATTTAGGATCAACCATAAATACCAAACATAATGATGAATCGCCATACATTCATGCTGATGGTATTACCTTATACTACTCGTCTGATGGATTTGATGGAATGGGCAAAAAAGATTTATACGGCTCAAAACGAAACGACAAAAATTCATGGACAACACCAGAAAACCTTGGAAGTCCGCTCAACACGAACGAAGACGAAACTCATATTGTGATAAATGCAGAGGGAACAAAAGGTTACATGGCATCGAATCGATATGGTGGTTTTGGTGGCTTTGATATTTACGAATTCAACATTGATAAATCTTTCAAAGTTAAACCAAATCCAGTAACATACGTCAACTGTATTGTATTTGACAATATTACAAAAGCAAAACTTGGCGCAAAAGTCATTCTTTCTGACATTGCGACAAATGAAAAAATATTCATAAACACTTCAGATCAAGTTACAGGTGAATGTATTGTTCCATTTATTGAAGGTCGCGAATATGCACTTTCTGTAGAAAAACTTGGATACTTATTCTATTCCGAAAACGTGTCTCTCGCCACATTCAAAGGAGCTGAAAAAGTTGAAATTCCTCTTCAACAAATTATTGTAGGAAACTACGTTGTATTGAAAAACATTTTCTTCAACACAGACTCATACTCACTTAAAAACGAATCAAAATCTGAAATTGAAGCAATTGCTCGCTTTATGAGCCTCAATCCGACAGTTCATTTTGAAATTGGTGGTCACACCGACAATGTTGGTAATGCATCATACAATCAAAAACTTTCGGAACAACGTGCATCAACCGTTGTCAATGAATTAGTTTCAAAATATAACATTGATGCTAAACGACTTACATGGAAAGGATATGGAAGCACAAAACCTTGCGTTCCTAACGACACTCCAGAACATCGAGCACAAAATCGTAGAACCGAGTTGATAATTACTGCAAAATAAGTAGATTTTTCATCAACAATATCAATCAAAACCTATGATACAGTTTGAAGAATTTAAATTACGAAATGGTCTTCGGTTTATTGTCAATATAGACAAAACCACACCATTTGTAGCTATAAATACACTATACGACGTAGGTTCCAAAGATGAATCGCCTAAAAAAACAGGGTTTGCACATCTTTTTGAACATTTAATGTTTGGTGGCTCAAAAAACATTCCCTCATTTGATACTCCACTACAAAAAGTTGGCGGTGAAAACAATGCGTTCACCACAACAGATATCACAAATTATTACATTACCGTTCCTGCAAAGAATATAGAAACTGCATTTTGGCTGGAATCGGATAGAATGCTAGAATTAGCATTCTCACAAAAAAGTTTAGACACACAAAAAAATGTTGTATGTGAAGAATTTAAGCAACGATATTTAAATCAACCATACGGTGATGCTTGGCTACTTTTAAGACCTCTCGCCTACAAAGTTCACCCCTATCAGTGGGCAACAATTGGGAAAGAATTAAGTCATATAGAAAATGCAACATTAAAAGATGTAAAAGACTTTTTCTACCACCATTATGCGCCAAACAATGCAATAATTGCTATTTCTGGCAATGTATCGCTCACAAAAGTAAAATGGTTGGCACACAAATGGTTTGGTAATATTCCACCAAGAGAAATAACGACTCGCAATATTCCAAAAGAACCACAGCAAACAGAAAAACGAACTCTAACAGTAGAACGAAATGTTCCTGCTTCAAGCATTTATAAAGCATTTCACATGTGCAATCAACTGAGTCCAGATTTCTTTGCAACAGACTTAATCTCAGACATTTTGTCTAATGGAAAATCAGCTCGATTATATCAAAATCTTGTACAAAACCAAAAGCTTTTTAGCGACATAAACGCCTATATTACAGGAGAAATTGATGCTGGATTATTCGTCATAACTGGTAATCTAAATCCGTCTGCGTCAATGGAAGAGGCAGAAAAAGCAATCTATAGTGAAATCAATAAAATTAAAGAAGGATTTGTTTTTGATTACGAATTACAAAAAGTCAAAAACAAATTTGAAAGTAGCACTATTTTAGGCGAAATTGATGTACTTTCAAAAGCCAAAGCACTTGCGTATTATGCAAATTTAGGAGATATCAAATTAGTAAACAATCGATTAGAAAAATATAGAGAAGTATCTCTCATTGATGTAAAACGTGTTTCAGATACATTATTTGACGAAACAAATGATTCCACTCTTTATTATTTATCTAAAAGTAATTAGTTATAAAGAGCGCATCCGTCTACTTTGAGAGTTAATTCTTACGACTTAACTCTCAAGTTTATTATCTTTGCGTCATGGAATTTTCAATACAATCAAAATACAAACCAACGGGCGACCAACCTGAAGCTATAAAACAACTTACCTCTGGCATACTTGATGGCACCAAGCATCAGGTATTACTTGGTGTTACAGGTTCTGGAAAAACATTTACCATTGCTAATGTTATACAAAAAGTCCAGAAACCAACTCTCATTTTAAGCCATAACAAAACCCTTGCAGCACAATTGTATAACGAATTCAAGCAGTTTTTTCCCAACAATGCAGTTGAATATTTCGTATCATATTACGATTATTACCAACCTGAAGCTTATATTCCACAAACAAATACTTATATAGAAAAAGATTTATCTATAAATGATGAATTAGAAAAACTTCGTTTGAGTACCACAAGTACGTTATTATCTGGGAGACAAGATGTTATAATCGTTTCTTCAGTTTCCTGTATTTATGGTATGGGAAATCCAAACAATTTCAATGAGCGTGCGTTACATTTACAAATAGGGCAAAAAATTCTTCAAGATGTTCTTTTAAGAGAATTAGTTGACAATCTCTATTCTCGTAATGAAATAGAATTTAAACGTGGCACTTTTCGCGTCAAAGGTGACGTAGTAGATGTCTTTGTAGCATCACTTGACTACGCAATACGTATTGAATTATGGGACAATGAGATAGATAGACTTTCCGCAATCGACCCAGAAACAGGAAAAACAATTGAAGAACTTTCCGAAACGGTTATTTACCCAGCAAATCTTTTTATCACGAGTAAAGGTGGTTTTGAAAAAGCAATACGCGACATACAAGACGATTTAGTAAAACAAATCGCCTTTTTAGAACAAAATAACAAACTTTTAGAAGCACAACGATTGAAAGAACGCGTTGAATACGACCTTGAAATGATTAAAGAAATTGGTTATTGTTCTGGCATAGAAAACTATTCGCGTTATTTTGATGGTCGTGCTGAAGGCGTTCGACCATATTGTTTGTTTGACTACTTACCAAAAGATTTTTTGTTAGTAATAGACGAAAGTCATGTTACCATACCTCAAATTCATGGAATGTATGGTGGCGACCATTCAAGAAAAATCAACTTAGTTGACAATGGATTTCGTTTGCCCGCTGCGCTTGATAATAGACCGCTCAATTTTGAAGAATTTGAATCTCTCTGCAATCAAACAATTTACGTAAGTGCTACCCCAGCAGATTTTGAATTAAAACAATCTGAAGGTGTGATTGTAGAACAAATTATTCGTCCAACAGGCTTATTAGAACCAATTATAGAAATTCGTCCAACAGAAAATCAAATAGACGATTTAATTGAAGAAATCGCTAAAAGAGCAGAAAAAAATGAGCGAGTGTTAGTAACAACACTTACCAAACGAATGGCGGAAGAGTTGCAAAAATATCTCACTAGATTGGGAATGAGAAGTGCATATATTCATAGTGATGTAGATACATTGGAACGCGTAGAAATACTTGAAAATCTGCGAGCTGGAAGTTTTGATGTCTTAGTTGGGGTTAATTTACTTCGAGAAGGTTTAGATTTACCAGAAGTTTCTCTCGTTGCTATACTTGATGCTGATAAAGAAGGTTTTCTTCGAGGTGAAAGAGCATTAACTCAAACTGCAGGTCGTGCCGCACGAAATATCAATGGTTTGGTAATTATGTATGCAGATACTATCACCGACAGTATGCAAAAAACTATTGATGAAACGAATCGCCGTAGAGAAAAACAGATTCGCTACAACATAGAACATAATATCACCCCAAAACCTATAGTAAAATCCATTGATAGCACGTTAGTTAAGAAAGACGATCAAGAAATGAAAACAAACATTGCCGCCGACCCTATTGTTAAATATATGAGTAAAGATGAAATCAAAAAACTCATAAATAAAACAAAAAAAGAAATGGAAGCAGCTGCAAAAGAAATGGACTTTACCACCGCAGCAAAACTACGTGACGAAATGTTTGATTTACAAAAAATGCTAAAATAGTGTTTACTAGTTGAAAGAAAGATGGTATACACTTCCTTATAATCTTTCACAATCATATTTTCCAATCCACATTACAATGAATTGTCATTTGCACATTTGTTATTGGATGATGAAAAGATATTTCTGTTGCGTGAAGATATAATCTATCTGCACTTTTCCCATATAAACCATCTCCAACTATAGGACAATTCAATCCATCTTGATGTGCAGAATGAACCCGTAATTGATGTGTACGACCAGTTTGCGGATAAAATGCGACGAGTGTTTTTTTATCATCATTACTCAAGACTTCGTATTTCGTAACAGAATCTTTACCCCTTTCATAATCAACAACTTGAACTGGACGTTCATTAAAATCAGGTCGCAAAGGTAACGAAATTACTCCACGTGTTTGTTTTTGAACAATACCATCTAATAATGCAATATATTTTTTCTTAATCTCTCGCTTTTCAAACTGTCGTTGAAGTTTTTTACAAGCTTCAATGGTTTTGGCTACAATCAATATTCCAGATGTTGCCATATCCAAACGATGAACAACAAACACCTCGCCATATATTTCTTTTGCCCAATTATATATTGATGGTTGTGGGATATTTCCCGGAACAGAAAGTACATCTATTGGTTTATTAACAACAACAATTGCATCATCTTCATACAAAATTTCTATCTGAGAATTCAAATCAAAAGATTCAGAGAAACGATTTGGCTCAACAGTCAAACCTCGTAACATAAAATTCAAAATTGGCTCACATTTTTGTTTACAAGCACGATAATAATTCCCATGACGACGAATATGATCTTTAGGAGAGTTTCCCCACCAAAACTCTGCCATTGCAAGTGGTTGTAAATCATTCTTATAAGCATATTGCAACAATCTTGGTGCTGCACATTCACCAGCTCCAGCTGGTGGTAACACATCGCCAAATAATTCTATCGCATTTTTTTCATCTCCATTCGCATTTAAGAAAACAAAATGTTCAAAAATTTTTCGTTGCAAGTCGCCTGACATTCGATGTCTTTTTTCTCGAAGAACACGCACCTTTTCTAAAACAACATCACATTCACTTTTAATAACTTGTAAATCTTCATTTAAACTTTTAATTAAACGCTTATATTCTGCTTTTTGAAACTGACTCTCTCGTATTAACTTTTCTAAAACATTCACATCTGACGTGGTTTTTCGTACCGCATCTCTCCTATTTTTGAAATCTTGTAACTTCTGCTTTTCTAATGATATTCTTTCATCGTTGCGTAATAATTGTTTTTCAAACAAAGAAAAACACTCATTTTGTTCCAACTGCTCAATTTCTCTGTTTATACGAGTAATTTCAGCGTCTTCTTGCTTAAAAAAGCAATTTTCTGCCGTTAAATCATATACTGGAGGTACAAAATATTCGTGAATATTTTTTCCTTGTATTTGCCCTGAAAAAGCAGCAACAAAACCTATTTGTTTTTGTTTGTTTTTAGCAACCAACACACCAAACATTTTTCCATTTTGCAATTCTTCGAGCCAATTTTCTTGCGTTGCAATATAACGCTGTAACTGATTTGCTGCCAATATAGACAACAAATGTGGTTCATAACAAAATGGACACGTAAACTTCTCTGGAAGAGCTATTTGCGATATATCTTTTTCAAAGAAATGAAACACGAACTTCTACTCTTTTTTTATTTTACCGAACGTCCACCCAAAAGACAATTCAATATTTGGTGTAAAATAGAAATCGTCTGCTTTTGTTCCAAGACCAACACCGACAGCCATTTCTGCTGTAAGTCCACTAACAACACTTGCTTTACCAAAAAACGACAAAACGCCCAAATGCTCTATTTGCTCATCTTTGAGGTATATATCATCATCCGTCACATTATAATCTTCATTATCTCTATACGAATCTAATGCAGCTTTACGTGCAGCAATTAAGGCGTCACCTGTTAACTCTTTATGATTATTATTAAAATCCGTATTAAAATCATTTATTGACATATAATGATTTTCGGCAGTGTAATTCCAATATCGATACGCAACACTAATACCATACTGCAACATACAATTTTCTGTAGCTTTTTTCAAATATACACGAGGCTCAACCATACCATAAAATCCCCCTGCAATACATGGTTGTTGTGCTTCATTAAATAAAATTCTCGTTCCCGCAATCGTTCCACCACCAAGTTTCACAGAAAAAAACTTCGTAATTTTTGTTTCAACATTCAAATTGATTGTCCCTGTTGCAAACTGAAGCATATTGGACGAAATAAAAAAACGATGTTCTTGCAAACACTTCGCTGGAGAAAAAATTGTATCCGTTGGAATCATTTCAACATTTTCTTCTTGAGAAAAAGAAAGAGTTGAAAATATTAATAAACAACAAAATAGCAATACTGATTTAAATAGATTCTTCATACTCTAATTTTATAGATTTCACACTTCAACAAATGTATAAAATACCATAAAATTCCAATTCGATTGTTAAAAAATAGACATATATGTTAATAAGTTATTTCACATGAAAATTTCATAAAACAAGCATTTTTTGTATTATTGTACTTAGCAATTTGGATTCAATACAGAGACTTGAACAATAATAATTTTAATAAAACACTATACCTACTATGGGACGAAAAAACGAACATTATAAAAAAATTTCTGCCGCTGAAGTTTCTTCAGACATTCTTTCGGTTTTTAGAAAATCGCCTAAAAAACCATTAAACTGCAAACAAATTGCAACACAAATAGGAATTAACAACAAAGAAGGATTAACTATTACTCAAAAATACCTTGACACCCTTGTAGAAAAGGGAGAGATTGAGACGTGTCAAAACGGGAAATATCGTTTAAAACACACAAATAACAGAGGTAGCATAACTGGTCGCGTTGACCTAACGCCATACGGAACCGCATACGTGGTTAGTCCAGAACTCGAGGAAGATGTCTTTATAGCCTCTCCTAATCTCAATCACGCACTAAACAACGATTTGGTAAAAGTTTCTCTGTTCGCGAATCATGGTCGTCGGTCCCGTTTAGAAGGCGAAGTTGTTGAAATTTTAGAAGAGGGCAAACGTGAATTTGTCGGCATTATTGAGCGTAATAAGAAATATTCGTTTGTAATTGTTGATAAACGCTACATTCCTTACGATATTTTTGTTGACAACGACGATGCCATGAACGCTAAAAATGGTCAAAAAGTTGTCGTACAAATCACAGAATGGCCAAAAAAAGCAAAAAATCCTATCGGGAAAGTAACAAAGGTTCTTGGTGATGTTGGCAACAACGAAACAGAAATGCACGCAATTCTCGAAGAATTTGATTTACCATATCGTTTCTCTAAAGAAATTGAAGACGAAGCCAATGCTCTCCCCGACGAGATTCCTGCTTCCGAAATTAAAAACAGACGCGATTTCCGTGATGTTTTGACATTTACAATTGACCCTGCTGACGCAAAGGATTTTGACGATGCATTGTCTATTGAATTTTTGGAAGATGAAACCTACCAAATTGGTGTTCACATTGCCGATGTAACATATTACGTCCGTCCCGACACAAAACTGGAGGAAGAAGCTCAAAAACGTGGAACTTCGGTTTACTTGGTTGACCGCGTAGTTCCAATGTTGCCAGAAAAATTATCGAACAATGTTTGCTCACTTCGTCCCAATGAGGATAAATTGACATTCTCTGCCGTCTTTACACTTGATAAAGATGCAAATGTGCTAAAACAATGGTTTGGTCGCACATTGATTCGTTCCAACCGTCGTTTTGCCTACGAAGAAGCGCAACAAATAATCGAAACTGGCGAAGGCGACTTGGTTAAAGAAATTCAAACAATGGATATGTTGGCCAAGAAACTTCGTGCTGCTCGTTACGAAAAAGGTGCAATCTCATTCGACCGTCGCGAAGTTAAATTCCGTCTTGACAAAGACGGACATCCAACTGGCGTATATTTCAAAGAGTCAAAAGACGCGAACAAATTGATTGAGGAATTTATGTTATTGGCAAACAAAAAAGTCGCCGAATACGTAGGAAAACAAAGTTCTACACCAACATTTGTATATCGTGTTCACGACAACCCTGACGACATAAAATTGAAAGATTTCTCTAATTTTATTAAGAAATTTGGATATAAAATCAATACTTCAGGTGGCATCAATACATCTAAGTCTATCAATAAGTTACTTGACGATTTAAAAGGCAAAACCGAATGTGATATTTTCTCTGGATTAGCTGTTCGTTCAATGGCAAAAGCAATCTATACAACCGAAAATATTGGACACTACGGATTGGCATTTGACTATTATTGCCATTTCACCTCGCCTATTCGACGTTATCCAGACATGATGGCACATCGCTTACTGGATCGTTATTTAAAAAAGAAAAGTAGCGTTTCTGAAGAAGAATACGAGGAATATTGCAAACATGCATCGTCGCGAGAGCAATTGGCTGCAAATGCTGAACGTGCTTCCATTAAATACAAACAAGTTGAATGGATGAAAGATCACGTTGGCGAAATTTTTGAAGGAACAATCACCAGCCTTACCGAATGGGGATTTTACGTCGAACTTGACGGAAATCTTTGCGAAGGAATGGTCTCACTTCGGGACTTGACCGATGATATGTATATTTTTGACGAACGAAATTATTGTTTACGAGGACGTTACACAAACAACGAATACACATTGGGCGACCGTGTAACCATAAAGATTGCACGTGCAGATTTAATAAAACGTCAATTGGACTATGTGCTTATTACAGATGACAAAACAGAAGAAACAAACAAAAATGAACAATAGACAACAAATATTACAAACGATTTTGGAACTTTCGGCTCCAGAATCATACAATCTTGTATATCACAAATCAAATGGTGATGTGCCTATGCCATCAGTGAATGCATTGGCAAAAATCGTAGAAACAATTCAAGAAATCATATTTCCTGGCTACTTTGGAAAGGACATTGTAAGCACTGACACCATCGGTTTTTATACTGGCGTGAATGTAGACAAATTATATGCAATGCTCTCCCAGCAAATCTATCGTGGACTTATGTTCGACGGCGAACAAACAAACAGCGAAGAAACACAAAACAAAGCAGAAAACATAGTCGTTGCATTTATAAAACGACTACCCTATATTCGTCACATGTTGTCACTCGACATTCAAGCAGCATACAACGGCGACCCAGCAGCAAAATCTTTTGGCGAAATCATTTTTTGCTATCCAGTAATAAAAACATTATTACATTACCGCACAGCTCACGAATTGCTGATTTTGAATGTTCCTTTAATTCCTCGAATCATTACAGAAATGGCACATTCCGCAACAGGTATAGACATTCACCCAGCAGCACAAATCGGTGAATATTTTACCATTGACCACGGAACTGGCGTTGTGATTGGAGCAACCTGTATAATTGGCAATCATGTTCAACTATATCAAGGAGTTACATTAGGAGCAAAGAACTTCCCACTTGACGAAAACGGAAATCCAATAAAAGGCATTCCGCGACATCCAATAGTTGAAGACGATGTAATAATCTACTCTAACGCGACTTTACTTGGCAGAATAACTATTGGTAAAGGCTCTGTGATTGGAGCTAATGTATGGGTAACACACGATGTAGAGGCAAATGCAAAAGTATTGTATTCACAAAAGAATTAGCCCTCAAGAACAACAACAAATATAATTAAACACAAAATCGCTTAAAACAACAAGCGATTAATACAAAAATCCCATAATCCAAAGAGGAAGTTTCTTACCTATAGGAATTTCCAAATTGTCCGCAAGAATGTACGAATTGGGAACATTTGCAATTTGAACAAAAGACTTTCCTTCGCCACCAACTTCAAATGTATATTTTCTATCAACACGAAAATCGCCAACTTTTTTACCATATTCAACGCTATGATTTACAGACAATTGATTTACAACAAAACACTCACGAACAGTTCCGATACTATTCTGTATAGATAAAGCATACATACTATTGGTGTTGTTAATATATATCTTATCTGGCTTTTGCATTTTTGTAACAGAAAGATTATCAGAATAAAGCAATGTAAGTAATTCTGCTTTTTGCAAATTATTTAAATAAGCCAAGACTGTATTTTTATTTATTTCTAAATAAGTTGAAAGTTTTGCTATATTCACGTCAAAAGGCGTATTTTCAGCAAGGAACAACAACAATGCCTTTAACTTTCTTGTATACGCAGGTTCAATTCCACAAAACAATGTCATTTCTTGATCAATAATAAAAGAAATCACATTTTCTATTCTACTATAATATTCTTCAGCATTTCCATCATAAAATGGATAGAATCCCACACGCAAATATTCCTCAAATAACTTTTGTGGACGACATTTTTCACATACACTTTGACAAATGGTATCTGCATTTAGCAAAATATCATCAAGTCTAAAGCTTTGAAAATCAAGATTTTTATAAAAGCGTAAAAATTCCCGAAAAGAAAGACCTTGCATCGTATAAGACAATACACGACGAGATAAATCGGCATCAGCATTAAGAATTTGTATAAGAGACGAACCACTAAACGTAACCTTCAAATCGGGATATAAATCATAAATTTCCTTCAACTCTTTACTCCAAGTTGGATACTTATGTACTTCATCAAGAAAAAGATGTTTTCCACCCATTAAAGTAAATCGTTCCGCTAAATCAAGTAAAGAATGATAGGTAAAATAAATACTATCCATCATACAATATAGTGCTTCACCAGGTTCCACACCATATTTTTGTTTTATATATTGGCGAATAAGCGTTGTCTTCCCTATTCCTCGAGAACCTTTTATAGCAACCAACTGAGACTCCCAATTAATATTGTTAATACAATTGCGCACAAGTTCTGTTTGTGTTTGCGATAACAACATTACGTGTTTCTTAAATAGTGTTTCCATAACCGTATTATTTTTGCAAATATACAAAATCGCTTAAAACAACAAGCGATTTTATAATTTTTTCGCTTAATGCAATAAGCGATTTTGTAATTATTTCACTTAATACAATAAGCGATTCTATAACTATTTCGCTTAATACAACAAGCGTTTTCATAATTATTTCACTTAATACAATAAGCGATTTTATAATTATTTCACTTAATACAATAAGCGATTCCATAACTATTTCGCTTAATACAATAAGCGATTTTGCAGTTATTTCACTTAATTCAACAAGCGATTATACAATTATTTCGCCTAAAACAATAAGCGATTTTGTAATTATTTCGCTTAATACAATAAGCGATTATACAATTATTTCGCCTAACACAATAAGCGATTTTGTAATTATTTCGCTTAATACAATAAGCGATTTTATAATTATTTCACTTAATACAACAAGCGATTTTACAACTATTTCACTTAAAATAATAAGCGATTTTACAATCATTTCACTTAACACAATAAGCGATTCTATAACTACTTCGCTTAATACAATAAGCGATTTCGCAGTCATTTCACTTAATACAATAAGCGATTATACAATTATTTCGCCTAACACAATAAGCGATTTTGTAATTATTTCGCTTAAAACAATAAGCGATTATACAATTATTTCGCCTAACACAATAAGCGATTTTGTAATTATTTCGCTTAAAACAATAAGCGATTTTATTGTT
>JAZRVS010000116.1:0-16715 GCA_045599365.1 Bacteroidales bacterium | reverse complement strand
ATTTGACAATTACTTCTTGGTAAAAACTTTATGAATTTCAACAAAAAAGGCTATCCATTGTTTTGAAGATCTATAATTTCCTATATGTTAAAAACCTAATATATCATAACAATCACTTAAACAACAAATTACAAAGAAATTTCATTAAAAAAATTCTATCTTCTTGGGTGTTTTAAGTGTGTTTTCTTGTATTTTTTTATTTTTTCTTCTACCCAAATAATGATACGAATACTGGTTTTGGTTATCTGCAACCAATATAATACTTATTGGATATTTTACCAAAAAACATTCTCGAATTTTCTCTTTATGCGCCATCGCAAGTACAAACGTGCACACAATAAGTTGGAAAAACTAATTTCTAAAATCAGAGTGTTCATTTCTAATCAATGTAGAATTGATCCAAGGAATTTCATTACTTCGTTTTAATAAAAAACCAAACTTTTTTCTCAAACCTATTTGTAATACCGAAAAAGTTTCTATTTTTGCAATGCTTTTTAGCAAAATTCGGTCAGGAAAGTTGGGTGAGTGGCTGAAACCAACAGTTTGCTAAACTGTCGAACGGGTTACCGTTCCGGGGGTTCGAATCCCCCACTTTCCGCAAAGCATCGTTAGTAACGATGCTTTTTTGTTTATTATTAGAATATTTTCTTGTTACATAGCTTTGTCAATTCAAAAAATACAGTATTTTTGCACCCGAATTAATAATTAAACATTTAAATACAATGGCTGTTAAAATTAGATTAGCAAGACACGGGCGAAAGGCGAGCCCTTTCTATCACATTGTAGCTGCTGATAGCAGAAGGTCACGTGATGGCAAATTTATCGAAAAAATCGGTACAGTAAATCCAACAACTAACCCAGCAACTGTAGAATTGAAATTCGACAGAGCTCTTTATTGGTTGGAAGTAGGTGCAGAAATGACAGATACTGCTCGTTCTATCCTACAAAAAGAAGGTGTTTTATATATGAAACACTTGAAAGGTGGAGTTAAAAAAGGTGCTTTTGATGAAAAAGCTCTTGAAGCAAAATTCCAAGCATTTAAAGATGCAAAACAAAAGAAAGCTGAAGCTTACGCTTCTAAATTGCAATCGAATGCAGCTTCTTTTGCTAAGAAAAAATTAGAAGAAGAAGTTGAAATCAACAAACAACGCGAAGCTAAAATAGCTGAGAAAAATGCAGCTTTGGCTGCTGCAGAAGAAGCAAAGAAAGCTGAAGAAGCTGCTACAGAAGAAGCTTCTGCTGCTGAAGCAACAGAAACTCCTGCTGAATAATAGTTGTTTTCTTAACTAAAAAAAAGCATTCAAGATTGTCTTGAATGCTTTTTTATTTTTCTTCTATGACAAGCAATCGTCGTTTCACTTCTAACCCTAACGCAAAACCTACCAAATTCTCTTTTGTTCCGACTACCCTATGACAAGGAACAGCAATCAATATTTTATTCCTATTACACGCACCACCAACCGCTCTTGATGCATTTTTACAGCCTATTCGCTTGGCTATTTCTCCATACGTAACCCTTTTTCCATACGGAATTGTTTGTAATTCCAGCCAAACTTTCTTTTGGAATTCTGTTCCATTCAACTCAATTGGAAAAGAAAAGGTACATCGAGTCCCCTCAAAATACTCATTCAATTCTTGAAAAGCTTGCTGTAACAAGGGATATTCGTCATTATGTTCCTGCGTACTTGAAGCAACGCAAATTTCAGTAATTGAGAATTCATTACACGAAATTCGGATTAGTCCAATTGGAGAAATTTGCGTTGCGCTATAACTCATACGGTATCAAACAAATAGAGACGGACAAGCCGTCTCTACATAATTCTATAAGTAATCTTCTATCGTTCAATTCTATTTCACAACTACTTGTTGCGAATATTCGTCTTTTCCTGCAATCATTTTCACAACATACACACCACTATTTAACTGATTATCAATTGTGTATAAGCCTGTTGCATCAACCAAATCAGATTTGAATACATTCTTACCATTACAATCAAACACTTCAAAAGAAACTCGTTCTAATTCTGTTTGATATTGAACAACTATTGCATTTTGTGTGTCGCAATATACCGACATTGATTGAGAATTTTGAATATCATCTATTGCCGTAGACGCATTAGAAACACCAAGAATATCAAGATAATCAAATTGTTGCCAACCCCAAGCAGACTTGATTGTTATCTTATTTTCACCTTTCTTTAACGAGAACACCATTTTCTTCACCTCCCAATCTTGGGATTCTTCCATGGTAATAGTCTTCGCATTTGACATTGAATTGATGTAAAATGTAGCTTCTTTATAACCATACGGTGCACGACAAGCAACACAAACTTGGTAATCACCATCTTCTGGAGCAATTATATTTGAGAACATAATATAAGAAAACTCATGTAAATCAAGATATTTTGAATTACTACAAGCAGCGTCAGTCTTTACCGTACTACCAGAAATATCTTTTAACGTAGCATATTCAGCCTCGAAACGAGTTTTTTCCATATCGGTTACAGTGATTGTCAACACATCCGATTGTTTAGAGTTGAATTCTGCATCTTCATTGTTGTTATAAACAATGCCATAGAACTTATAATCGCCCAACGTAGTTGGAGCAACCCACGAACACGTGAATGGTGCTTCTTCCGTAGTTTGGTACAATTCGTCATTCAAATAAAACTCAACTTTTTTCACACTAAAGCCACCAGGTGCGGCCGCATTTGAAACAATCTCCACATCATCGCCCGTTGTAACCAACACGCCAGATTTAGAAGCTAATTTTATTGTTGGTTTTGCAGGAACAACGTCAAAATGAATTGTTTCGGACATTGTTAATTCTGGATTTTCATTATCAACAATTTTCAATACATAATCCTTTGTTTGACTCATCATAACCTTTGCTGATGTATTTGGATCAACTTGCACATCGTTGAAATATGCGGTTACATTTCCACTTGTCTCCCACGAAAACGTAACAAATGTTCCACCTTCAATTGTTCCAGCAGACTTTGTCGCAGTAAAAGATTTGATAGCCATTGGCTGAACATCAACACTAAAGCTAAATGGAGTCATTGGGAGATAATCAGAACCAACTTTTGAATATAAATTCATTCCATTCGGACAACGATTCCAAGCATAATAAACCTTTGCAATATCGGCATCGTCCTTCGCAATTGTAACTTTGTTGTCTAACAATATTGCATTTGCAATTGACGACTTTCCTTTCTCATCCGTAATTTGGAACCAAGTAACCTTATTTCCATCAACAGGTTTACCACTCAATTTATAATCAGATGTTTTTTCATTAACATACAAACATAAGCCATCACCTACATTCTTAAAATTGATTGTAATTGAACCATCAGCATTTTTCACAAAATCGTTAAACTGAGGAGCAAAATCAACAGAAGCATCATTGTAAACTAACTTACGAACAGCAAGAGACAAACGTCTTCCAATAGTTTGCTTATCGGTCGGGTGGATATTTCCAGCGAGACCAGCATCAATCGTTATTATTTGTGCCGAATTTGGTAATACTGAAAGGGATTTTGTTTGTTCATTTCGCATTGTTATCCACGCATCAGAAGCTATCGAATTCGATTCCACATTATCTTTTGTTGCATCTCGATTTTCATCTTTATAGTTTGGCAATTGAACCCAAATAACAGGGAAATCAGTATTCCACAACTTTCTGTACGAAGTAATCATATTGTTAAATTGCTCGCTATAAACTTTTGCGTCATTTTCCGTATCGCAGTTTGATTCTGCTTGATACCACAACATAGCTTTGAATGGAATTCCAATAAGAGGATTCACCATTTTGTTATAAATCAAAGTTGGTTGACGTTCTTTTTCACCTTGAGCCAAAGTAATATCGTAGGCATCATAGCCAAGCATTTCCTTACTCATCCATGCTTCTACACGTGCACCGCCATACGAGTTATTCAAAATTCCAAATGGAATATCTTTATATTCATCTAATTTTTTCAATTCCAACACGCAGAAATATGCAGCCGCAGAAAACGAGCCAACCGACGATGAAGTTGCTGGTTTCCAAGTTATTGTAGGTAATTCATTAGACAACTCATACGAAGTTCCTTTTGCGACTTTCATTTGACGAATCGTTTCGTCATTTGCAGCTTTTTTAACCTCGCTAAAATCATTGCAATTTTGGACCTCCAACTCCATATTAGACTGACCAGAACAATACAAAACTTCGCCAAAATACACATCAGTGTATTCCAATGTTGCACTTGCAGTTTGAATTGTCATAGTATAAGGTCCACCATAGTTTGTTGCAGGGAAATCAACCTTCCAAACTCCATTTTCGTCCGCAGCGGATTTTACTTCTGTTCCATTACACGTAATAGTTACCTCTGCATTAGCATCAGCTGTCCCCCAAATAGGAACAACAACATCGCGTTGCAATACCATTCCTGAAGCAAAAACCGGACTTGTTTTCAAAGTCTGTGCAAAAGCAGACATACCCATACTCATCATAAATGAAATCATAATACATTTAGCAAGACCTAAACTTTTCTTATTCATATTTTTATATTTTATTTTTTTATACTTGCTTTATGCAGTAAAGATACAAAAAATCCGTATATTTACACACTCAAATTTTTATTTTATGAAAAACATCGTATTAGACCCAGATAAAATGTTTTATAGCATTGGTGAAGTTGCTAAAATGTTTAACGAAAACACTTCACTCATACGCTTTTGGGAAAAAGAATTTCCTATCATAAAACCGAAAAAAAATGCAAAAGGCAATCGACTTTTTACACCAAAAGACATTGAAAATTTCAAGCTAATCCATTATTATGTAAAAGATTTGGGACTTACTCTCGAAGGAGCCAAGAAGAAGTTGAAAGAAGGCAACGATGATGGAGAAGCAAAAATGCAAATAGTTGAAAAATTGACATCAATTAAAGCTCAATTGTTACAAATTAAAGAGAGTCTTTAATAGTTGCATGTTGAATATTTTGAGATGAAGGTTGAACGTAAGAACCAACCTATAATCACTAAATCCTACAGATAATGAACATTGAATTGGGCTTGCTCATTGTATCCGTATTATTTTTTGTCAGCATAGTAGCAGACAAAGCAGGCTACAAGTTTGGAGTCCCTTCTTTATTGTTGTTTCTAACAGTCGGTATGATTTTTGGCTGTGACGGAGTTGGCATTCAATTTGACGATATACAAACAGCGCAAACAGTTGGAACAATCGCTCTTTGTATTATTCTATTCTCTGGCGGAATGGACACCAACATTGAAGACATTCGTCCTGTTTTAAAACAAGGATTAATTCTTTCTACTATCGGCGTTCTCCTTACGGCATTTTTCACAGGAATTTGCATTTGGTTTATCTTACAAAAAACACAAGAAGCAGTAACATTTGGATTAACAACAGCTCTTCTTTTAGGAGCCACAATGTCGTCAACAGATTCAGCGTCAGTATTTTCCATTTTACGTTCCAAAGGTCTCCACCTAAAGAACAATTTAAAACCAATGCTTGAATTAGAAAGCGGTAGCAACGACCCTATGGCTTATGTTTTGACAATCACGTTATTAAGCATAATACAAACCGATGGAGAACCTAACTATCTTTCGGCGCTTCTATTAGTTTTTACCCAACTAATTATAGGTATAGTTGCAGGTCTTATTTTAGGAAAAATTATAGTTCATCTAATCAACAAACTCAACATTGAAAACGACTCTCTCTACCCTATTTTAGTCGTTTCAAGTTGCATTTTCATTTTTTCTGCGACATATTTTTTACAAGGAAATTGCTATTTAGGCGTGTATGTTGGAGGTCTTGTTATTGGCAATTCAAAATTTGTCCACAAAAACTCCATCATAAAATTTTTTGATGGTCTCACGTGGTTGTTTCAACTTATAATGTTCCTCATTTTAGGACTATTGGTAAAACCACACGAACTCATTCCTATAATAGTTCCAGGACTTATTATCAGTTTTATTATGATATTTATTACACGACCATTGAGTGTATTTTTATGTCTACTACCATTTAGAAGAATGCACAGAAGAGATAAAACCTTCATATCGTGGGTAGGACTTAGAGGAGCAGTACCTATCATATTTGCAATATTATCGTTGAACGCAGGCATACCCAACGCACAACTATTATTCAATATTGTATTCTTTTGCACCTTAGTTTCACTCATTGTACAAGGAACATCATTACCTAAAGTAGCGAAAATACTACATTTGGTAGGTAATTCTAAAAAATTAAACCAACCCAAAAATTTCGACATTGATTTGCCAGAAGAAATAAAATCTTCAGCGACAGAAATTGTAGTTACCGAGGAAATCCTTCGATTTGGGAATAGACTAATGGACATACACTTTCCACCCAAAACATTGGCAATTATGGTAAAACGAAACGAGGTGTTTTTTGTTCCAACAGGCAAATCAGTTATAAAAACCAATGACAAGATACTCATCATAACCGACGATGCCGAACAATTCAAAAAAGCGATGAACATTTGTGATAGTGATTAGCGATTAGTGATTAGTGATTGATGATTAGTGATTAGTTGTTAGCGATTAGTGATTAGTGATAACGATTAGTGATCCAACTCTTATTTCTTAACTCTTAATTCTTATCTCTACTTTAATTCTTTTTTGTAAAAAATTCATTTAATGTTAGAAAAATTCTATCTTTGCACGAAAATTATTTAAGACTCTATCAAATGGCAGAAGAAACACAGAATCTCGATCAATTGGAACAAATTGGTGATTCATTAACAAAAGTTGAAAAATACGTTGAAAATCACAAAAAAGTAATTTTAACAGTAGTCGCAGTCATTGCAATACTTATTTGTGGATTTTTTGCATACAAAAATCTATATTTAAAGAAGCAACAAGACAAAGCATTGGCAGCAATGTGGCAAGCAGAATTGCAATTCAGAGCTGATTCATTCCAAATAGCATTGTATGGGAATGAAAATGTTACAGGTTTTGCGGATGTTGTTGAAGAATTTGGAAGAACTGGTGCTGGTAATGTTGCCCGCTATTACGCAGGTGCATGTGCAATGAAACTTGGAGAATATGAAGAAGCAGTAAAATATCTTAAGAAATTTTCGTGCGATGACCCAATCATTGAACCAATGTCTATTGGTCTTTTAGGTGATGCATATTCAGAATTAGGAAAATATCAAGATGCTGTTTCAAAATATGAAAAAGCAGCAAAAATTGCAGAGAATGAAATATTATCGCCTATTTACTTAGAAAAAGCAGCTATCGCTTACGAGAAATTAGAAAAATACGGTGATGCAGTCAAAGTGTACGAAAAGCTCAAAAAAGATTATAGCAACAGCGATGCTGGTAGAATGGCAGAGAAAAATATTACTCGTGTTCAACTATTGAAGAAATAATGGCATCGACATTGAAAAATCTTTCTACGTATAATCCAGATTCTGTACCCGATGCATCAGAATTGTCAATTGGTATTGTTGTTGCGGAATGGAATATGGACATTAACTCCAAGTTGTTGAATGGCGCTATTGAAACGCTAAGAAAACATGGAGTTAAAGAAAAAAACATTATTGTAAATTATGTTCCTGGTTCTTTTGAACTAACATACGGAGCAAGAATTATGGCTGAGAATTATGAGGTTGATGCAATCATTGTTATTGGAACAGTCATACAAGGAGAAACGCCTCACTTTACGTATATTTGTCAATCTGTATCGTACGGAATGACAGAATTGAACCTATCCTACAACTTACCATTCATTTTCGGATTGTTAACAGTCAACACCAAAGAACAAGCGGAAGACAGAGCTGGTGGGCAATATGGAAATAAAGGCGTTGAAGCAGCTGTTACTGCTATAAAAATGGCATTGTACAACTAATCATTTTTTGTTTTGAAGATAGTCATCATTGGCGCAGGAAATGTAGGCACTCACTTAGGTAAAGCTCTACAAAATTCTGGAGAAACAATTTTACAAATTGTAAGCAAGACTATGCAATCTGCAAAGACACTTGCCAACATATTGCAATGCGACTACACAAATCAACTTGCACTCGTAAACCCTACAGCAGACATTTATTTTGTTTGCGTAAACGACAACGCAATACAAGATGTAATTGCACAATTTCCAATAAAAGACAAACTAATAGTACACACATCGGGAAGTGTTGATTTATCGGTATTTAATGGCTATGCAAAACAATATGGATGCGTGTATCCTCTTCAATCATTTTCAAAATTCAAAGAAATTGAGTACCAAAATCTACAATTTTTCATAGAAACAAATTCTGAATCTACACGCGAAATACTCACTTCGTTACTGCACAATATAACTCCGAAAATTCAATATATGACATCGCAGCAACGAGGAATACTTCATCTCTGCGCTGTATTGGTAAACAATTTCCCGAATCATCTGTGCGCAATAGCCGATAGATTACTCACAGAAAACAATTTACAATTTGATTTACTCAAACCACTCATTACAGAGACATACGAAAAGATTATTAATTATTCTCCATTTGAGTCTCAAACAGGTCCAGCCGTCCGCAAAGATGAAAATGTTTTAGAAAAACATAGAAAACTATTAGCAAATCACGAAGATATTTTAGAAATTTACGACAAAATTACCAATAATATAATTCAGACGCATAAAACTGATACAAAATGAAAAATTTTAAAGATAAATTAAAAACCATAAAAGCTTTTGCTTTTGATGTAGATGGAGTTTTCACAAATGGTCTCATTTTCACAGATGGAAATGGAGTTCAAATGCGAGGATCAAATGCAAAAGATGGTTACGCAGTACATTATGCAAAAAAAATGGGCTATCCAATTGCAATCATCACTGGTGGGCGATGCAAATCAATAATCAAACGATATGGAGATTTGGGAGTTGAAGACATTTTTATTGAAGCAAGCAACAAAGTTGAGTATCTTGATATTTTTCTCAAAAAATACAATCTCAAAGCTAAAGATGTAATGTATATGGGTGATGATTTACCAGATTATCACATTATGAAAAAATGTGGTGTGAAAGTATGTCCAGCCGATGCATCAGTTGAAATTCAAGAAATAGCAGATTACATTTCAATAAAAAAAGGTGGCGAAGGGTGCGTTCGTGATGTCATAGAACAAACACTTCGAGCACAAGATAAATGGCTCACAAAAGATGCCTTTGTTTGGTAAGCAGACTAATCACTATAAATGAACTACCTTCGCTTAATACGCTACAAGAATTTACTGATAATCATAGTAACAATGGTTATCATTCGTTACGCAATGGTTGGTTTATATATGCCATTACAACTATCGCTAAGTGGTTTTTGTTTATTGGTTTTAGCAACAATTTGCATTTCGGCAGCAGGTTACATTATTAACGATTATTTTGACGTAAATGCCGATATGATGAACAAACCAGACAAAGTAATTATTGGGAAGAGTATCAATCGTAGAAATGCTATGATTTTACATTGGGTACTCAACATTGTTGGCTGTATTTGTGGTGCGATTGTATCATTTGGAATTGGACGAGCAAGTTATTCGTTTATATTCCTTTTCATAGCAGGTATTTTATGGTTCTATTCAACAACATTCAGCAAAGAACCCATTTTGGGGAATATTGTTATTGCATTGTTAGTTGCCACAGTACCTATCATTGTTGTACTCTACGAAATGTTACCGCTTTTATCCATACCAATAGAATCCCTACAAACACTACACATTCGATTCGAAGAGATTTTAGTTTGGACTGTAGGTTACGTAAGTTTCGCATTTTTATTGACATTGCAACGAGAAATGGTAAAAGACATTGAAGATGTAGAAGGTGACAGAACGTACGGACGGAACACACTTCCTATTGCATTTGGTTTTACTACAGCGAGACACACAACAATTGGCGTAAGTATTGTCGTTATTGTGGCATTGATTTTCTCTGAAATATGTAAACTAAACGATGTATTCTCGCTCATTTACATAAATATTGGAATTGTTTTACCATTGATATATGCACTTGTTAGATTTATCAAAGCAAACAATAGTTCGGATTACGCACACGTGAGTTTAATACTCAAATTAGTAATGCTAATGGGACTCATATACTTAATTCCCATAGGAATGAATTAATAATGAAACAACTTCGTCTCCACTAATCACTAATCAATGCACTCTTTAGCAACAAAGCTTTCAAAATATCACATCATTTTGGGGTCAGCATCGCCAAGACGACAAGAATTGCTTGCTGGATTAGATATTGATTTTGAAATACACGTTAAAGATACAGACGAAATTATAGACAAAGATTTACCTGCTGAATGTGTTCCGCTATCAATTGCTAAACAAAAATTTGAAGCGTTTTTATCAGAGCTACAAGGGAATGACTTTCTAATAACCGCAGACACAGTTGTTATTTGCGATGACAAGATATTAGGAAAACCGAAAACAATAGAAAATGCCAAAGAAATACTACAATTTTTATCAAACAAAACCCACACAGTTGTTACAGGTGTTCATTTTGGCACAAAAGACAAACAACAAAGTTTTTTATGTAAAACACAAGTAACATTTGCAAAACTTTCCCCATCCGACATTGACTACTACGTTGAAAAATATAAACCAATGGATAAAGCAGGTTCATACGGAGTACAGGAATGGATTGGATATATCGGTATAGAACGAATTGAAGGTTCTTATTATAACGTAATGGGGCTTCCAGTACAAAAATTATTTACGGAAATCACAAAGTTTCTTGAATAAAAAGAGTACTACAAATACCAATTAGCGTTGATGTTTTCTTTTTTGTCGTAAGAAAAATTCTGGTTTGGGAATATAATCCGTTGAAAGGATTCGTAATTCCGTACGACGATTTATTTGGTTTGCTTTTTCTTGTGTTTGTTTTGGCAATTGTTCAATAAATGCTTGAGTTAATTCTACGCCCACTCTGAATGCGCTATCAATTTTTGCAGTTTCTTCTGTTATCACTACAGGTTTTGATTCGCCATAGCCTTTTGCTACAAGCCTATCAACATCGTAGCCTTTTTGCGTCAAATAATCAACAACTGCCTGAGCACGACGTTTTGACAACAACAAATTTGCATTTGCGTCACCAACCATATCGGTATGAGCGCCCAATTCTATCGTAATATTTGGATTATCATCAAGCAGTTTTCCCAGTTGTTCCAATGCATCTTTAGAAGACTCATTTAATGTCCATTTACCAAAATCATAGAAAATATTAGGAATTTCAACAGGCTTACTCATTGTAATCAAATCCAAATTTTGAGTAAATGTTGTATCATCACTTATATTCTCTGTAGAAACCTTCACCTTTTGTTTCAAAAATCCTTCATACGAGCCAATTACAATATAGTCTGTATATTGAGTCAATTTAAACGAATACGTTCCATCTTGCTTTGTCTTAGTCGTTTGCAAAGAGCCATCACTACCAATCAACGTAACATCACCATCAGGTATTGGTTTATTGATAGACATATCAATCAATTTTCCCTCTACAGCAAGTTTCAATTCTGGCAACTCAAATGAATAAATATCATCTAAACCACGAGTTCCTTTTCTATTGGAAGTAAATAATCCTATTTCTTTATTTCCCTGAAACGTAATTCCATAATCATCTTGCGAAGAGTTTATAGGATATTGCATATTCGTTACCTTCCATCGACCATCCTCGCCTTTCACCGCACGGAAAATGTCTAAACCACCCATACCAGGACGACCATCTGATGAAAAATACAAACTTCCATCAGCTCTCACGTATGGAAACATCTCATCTCCTGCTGTATTTATTTCGGTACCAAGGTTTACTGGTCTTCCCCAAACACCATCAACAGTGGCTCGTTCAACCTTCCAAATATCGGAACCGCCATGACTTCCGCGCATTTTTGAAGCGAAATACAAAGTTAATCCATCTGGAGAAATTGCAGGTTGACCAATTGAGACTGAATCTGGAACAATTTCGACCAACTGCGTTGAATGCCAAGCACCACTTTTGTACGTATTTGTATATATTTGACATCCTATTTTCTTTCCTGTTTCTTGTAAACAACGCGTGAAATACATTGTAAATCCATCTGAAGAGATTGAGACAGTTCCATCATCAAACTCGCAATTAACCGTTGAATCTGCTATTTTTTCTGGAGCTTTCCATTTCCCTTTTCTATCAAAACGAGCTTCATAAATATCGGTATAATTCATACCCGACACCATATTCATTTGTGGCTTCACGCCCTCCTCTACGCGCGATGATGTAAAATACACAACATCGTATGTATTATCTGAATACACGGGAGCAAAATCATTATATTTCGTATTAAGAGCCTTTACATTCTCAACAATGTATCTAGTTGGATTCTCTTTGTATGCAACAGCTAATGAGCAAGATGCTATACCATTATCTGCAAGTTTTTTATCCTTGGGTACTTGTTTTCTATGTGCTTTAAATGCCTTCTCTGCCTCCTCATATTTTTCACTCTTTAGCAAATAATAGGCATACCAATAACCAGCAGACTTATCTTTAGAAGACTTCAACTTTGCCAACTTTTTATATGCGACTTCTGCTTTTTTTGAATCATTCATTTGGCGATAACAATCAGCAATACAAACTTGGTACGAAGTCTTTATATATTTTGATTTTTCTTCTGCAGCAAGTTGTTCATACAATTCAACTGCTTTGAAATATTCTCCATTTGAATATGCCAAATCAGCCTTCTTTTGCATCTTCTTGTGAGAAGCACACGAGATGCAGATAGCACACGCCACCAAAATTAGACCAACACTTATGTTCCTTGTTTGTTTCAGCATAATCACTATAACGCACACAAAGATAATATATTTTAATGATTAGTGATTAGTTTTGCTTGTTGTGCATTATTTTTCTTAAATTTTATAGATTCCCCTGTAAAAAGCAACTGATAACAGAATGCAAAACGCTATTTTCCCGATTTTCGTCGATTACATTCCTTGCAAAGCATTTGACAATTTTCTTCTATTAGATGCAGCCTCACCCCACAGCATAATATGATTTTATCAAAAAAACTGGTTTGATATAGGAAAATTTTACAAACACCTTGTCGCATTTCGAAATAGTTTTTATCTTTGTAGTATAAAAGACCACGTTATATGTTAGACACTGAATTTCAATATTATATTACACATCAGGAAGAATTAGTGAAAAAATACAAAGGGAAACACATTGTAATTATCGGCACGAATGTAGTTGGTATTTACGACTCTTTGAACGCTGCCTATTTTTCATGCGAAAAGCAATATAAACCTGGAACATTTTTTATACAAAAATGCGTTTCTGGGAATGAAGCCTATACACTACATTTTAGAAACCAATTCATTTAATTTTTTATGAAAAATACAGCATACACCATTGAATATTCTTCAATGGTAAATGCAATTACAACACCTTGTGGTATTAGTAAAGCATTTGATCAACAATTTTACGATAAAATCAACACACATCCACCATTCATATCGTGTACTGCGATTTGGGATACTGGAGCAAATGGTTCTGTAATATCTTCACAAATTGTACGTACCTTAGGAATAAAACCTTTTAGAAAAGCTCGTGTTATCCACGCAGGAGGAGAATCTATTGTTAATACTTATCTTGTAAATATACTATTACCAAATCAAGTGGAAATAAAAACTTTACAGGTAACGGAAGGAGCTTTTACTGATACCGATATTCTTATCGGAATGGACATTATAGCCATGTGCGACTTTGCTATTTCATTACCTAATGGCAAAAATAAATTCACATTCCAAATACCATCAGTAAGAGAAATTGATTTCACAAAACATTAAATCATGAATAAAGACAAATTGAATTGGAATAACATTAAATTTTTTATAAATAGCTTAAATGATACGTCCTTTAACCCACCTATTGTTTTAGATTCCTCCTCTCTAGGTAATAATGAAAACTTGATTGTATATAGGATGTATACATCTTTAGTTGTTGACTCAAATATTGGTCGTATTTATTTACCTGACTATATTGTTGACGAAGATGATATTTTTACAATAGAGGATATACTAATAGATTTGTTACCGAGACATTAATGTTTCTATATAAGATTTCGCAGTTTCTACGTCTATCTCATTCTTGAAATCATCCTTCATCAACATTTTATTGATAATTTTCCCATTATATTGAGCAACTCCACGAGAAGAACGTCCTGCCCAGTGATGCTGAAGAAGAGTATTAGTTATTAATTCATTATGATAAACTGAGCAAAGTATTGAATTTAGAATTTTATTTTTATCAATTCCTATAAAATAGAAAAGAAATATTGTATTTTCCATTGCCATACATTTTAAAAATTTATCAATATTAAATGCTTTAGGTGCAGAATCTAAATACACAATTTTTGTCTTAATATCCGTATAAGTTGATTCATTATCAAAAATTCTCACATAATCACCCAACCCATTCTTGGTATCATACGTTGGAAGCATCTTCTCCATTTCCTCTAAATTCATCAAAAAGTTTTGTTTTTGTATTGCATCTGATGTTATTAAGGCTTCTATTAATCGCCCTCGTATATTTACATTTTCTATTCTTGAAGCGACTAATATGACATCTTTTACTTTATTACATCTATTATTGAGATCTTTTAATAGAACACTATAATTTTCGGATGTCACAAAATCAACTGCTCTTTTTATTGAATTTTCAATATTGCATAAGTCCTTGTTGTCAGGAATGAATTTTTCATTAATAGCTTGAATATTTGAAGATGCATCTACCAATCTTTGTAAATTATCCGACCATTCCATACCACTGTGAATAGCAAATAAATCATCAAAATTTGAGGAAGAATTAATAATGCCAGCATATTCTTTCATAATATCGCTTCCATTAAAACTACCTTTTATGTTAGTCTTAGATAATTCTATTGAACTATGACTAATTTTTTTTAGAAACGTGGAGTTTGCAATGAACAACTGATTTATTTGTTCACGTTTTACCAAAACAATAAAAAACGGGATACGATCATATTTTTGTAAACTAGATAAAGAGAGTACCGTGTTTGAAAAAGAGTTATCTTTTGTATAGCAAAAACGAACCGCAAAATAGTCACAATAATATACGGAACGGTCTTGTGTTAAATTAAATTTTTTTACACATTCCTTTTTTACAAAATCTTTATTGTGTTGTGGAGAATTTACATCCTCTATATATTTAATAAATTCAGAAATTATGGTATTCATAGTTTAAAAAGGTATTGAAAGATTATTGTCAAATCGGTTTGGTTTTTTAGGTTTAATTTGTTGATTTAGTGTGTTTCGTTCCCAAAATACACCATCAACATAACCTTGAATATTTTTCTCCGTTTCTGCTAACCTTAATCTTTTTTCAGCCCACAAACAGTATTCTGTATTTATTTCTATTCCACAATAATGTCGTCCTAATTTCTTAGCAACCACACTTGCTGTTCCACTACCTAAGAATGGATCAAATACGATA
Source organism: Bacteroidales bacterium (assembly GCA_045599365.1). Taxonomy (GTDB): domain Bacteria; phylum Bacteroidota; class Bacteroidia; order Bacteroidales; family UBA1715; genus UBA1715. The sequence continues at coordinate 1,228 of JAZRVS010000116.1, read as the reverse complement.
TCGTTAGGTTTTGATGATGCCAAGATCAATTTTGCATATAATTTTTCTGGCTTTTGAGTTGGATGGTCTGTGTTTTCTGGCATCGACCAAAATGGAATACTAATATCATCCCAAAAATTTGATGGATATGTTATTCTAAAGTTTCCATCAGATGACTCCTCCCAATCCTTTGGGGTACCATTCTCTTTATATGGAGCTATAACTTTACGTTTTAATTTCACAGCTTCAACATTGAAATAATAGCTATTGGCATTTTTTACAGAAAACCATATATCTTCCATACCATTTTTCCAATTGTTTTTTGCACCTCTACCTTTTTCTCGTTGCCAAGTAATACGATTTAAAATTGTCAACTCTTTTTCTATTACACGTTGCATGGAGGACGTACATTTCCAATCCCCGCACATATACAATGAACCTGTATTCTTTAACTTTTTAACAACTAAAAGAAACCATGAGAGAAGATATTCCTCATAATCATCACCCTTTTTTGCGGTGAAATTTAGACCATGAAAATTTTTATTAAGATTATACGGCGGATCTATGATAATTAAATCCGCGAACTTGTCTGGAAGCAATTTTAATGTGGAAATAATATCTCCATTTATTGTCGCATCAAGATAAGATTTCCCATTTATTAAATCTTTTTCTGTTAAGATGTTTGATTGTAAAAGACTTTTTTCCTCTTCCAAAATCGTGAGAGTTCGATTTCTTCCTGCACGTTCCTTTGCCATAATGATTGATAGTTTTTTGCATCACTATCAATCACCACCGAAAACAAGAAAGGCGTGAACCTTTCTACTCGCGTTCACGGGAAGTCCGCTAAGAAACCCGCTCCTCTACCATAGTAAGTTCACACCTTATCGGTATGAACATCAACAATTACGGTAAAGGAACACGAGTCTTTATAGGCATCTCGTGAACAATGTTTCGATTTCAAGAAAATCGTTTAGCGGACTTTTTTCTTTGAACGCGAAAAATAGCTAATGCTGTATGTTAATTAAATTTTGTTTCTTTTTATTCGTTTTTATTTTCCACAAAAATATAAAAATAAAAATTACGAAAGAATTAAGAGTTAAAAATTAAGAGTTAAGAATTAAGAATCAATCACTAATCGTTAATCACCTATCACTATTGTTATCACAATTATTTTTGGAAACAATATACATGTTGGCAGGTATAATCATTTGTATTCAGGTATCAGTAGTCAGGTTTCAGTTTGATTTCC
>JAZRVS010000115.1:0-5743 GCA_045599365.1 Bacteroidales bacterium | reverse complement strand
AGAAAAATTGAGAAAAATAATATATATTTATTTGGTAATTAGTGGGATACTTGTTATAATTTGTTAACCTATTTTTCGTTTAAGAAGGAATGAAAAAAATATTTGTCTATATCACGTTGTTATTTGTCCATATTGTGACATTTGCGCAAGTCCCTGGTACTTGGAACGAATACTTTTCATTTCGCAATGTTCAACAACTTGAAGCCGTTGAGGACAATGTTTTTGCACTTTCGGAGAATGGAATTTTTATATACAATACCACGACAGAGGAAATTCAAAAAATCACAAAACTGAATGGATTGAGTACAGTTGGCTTAACGTGTTTCGCGTTTTGTGATTCAACATCTTCATTTTTGATTGGCTATTCTGATGGTACTTTGGACATATTGTCGTATCCAAGTTTACAAGTAAAGTCTATTCCAACAATTGCGCAAAAATCATTATATGCGTCAAAAAAAATCAACAAAATAGTAATGCACAACGACACAGCAATAATTGCTGCTGAATTTGGCGTACTTACGTTTTCAATGACAACGAAAAATTTCATTTCCACGACGATTTTAAGTGAAGATGGAAGTTATGTCCCAGTAAAATCAGTCGCATGTGGAACCGATAAAATATATTCAGCAACAACGAAAGGAATTTTTTCTGCATCGTTGAATAGCTCCAATGTATCGGACTACACTACATGGTTGAAACTCACGGATATTCCATACGAAAATGATACGATTTCGCATATTGCAGTTTTAAATGAGATTGTTTATTACGTTCACAAAAACACAGTTGATGCGCAAAAAGATTCCATCTTCAAAATTGTGAATGGGAAGGCAGAAGCGTTTAAAACGCAGGTAGGGCAAATTACGAATATAAAATCTACAACGAGTGAATTGTCAGTCGCAACATCGTATGCTTGTAATGTATATAATCAAGATGAAAAATTGGTATTTACTTGTGATATAGAGACATGTCCTTATAAATATTATACGGATTTAGCCAAATCGAAATTTAATAGTTATTATGTCGGTAGCAAAAGCGTTGGATTGATATCAAATAACGAAAGTGTAATGCCCAATGGACCACTTTCCAATCATATTTTTGATATTCAATACACGAATGATTGTTTATATGCAGTATGCGGAAATATCAATTTGTGGGAAAATGCTGTATTTGGAATGAGATTAAAAAATAATACTTGGTATGGTCATGATAATTGGCGGGCGAATAATTCCATGTGTATAACGTATAACCCAATAGATAAAAAATATTACTATGGGACGTGTGGTAATGGCTTGATTGTTGGAACGAATTCATGGTGGTATGATACTATTTATGATTCAAAAAATTCTATTATAAAAATTCAAAATAGTGAGTCATACGAGGTAATATATGATGTCGCAGTTGATAGAAATGGAAATGTTTGGATGATAAATTTTGGAACGTCGGAACCTCTTATTGTAAAGACGATAGATAATGAATGGCATTCGTATTCATTATCAACAAATAAAAATCTATACAAAGGAGTTTTTATAGATAAGCGAGGATATAAATGGATTAGTGGAGGAGATAAGGTAATAGTATTTTATGACAATGGTACATTTGAGGATATGTCAGATGATTTATTGGCTCAAATTCCATTGCAAGATAATGAGGGAACTATTGCTGCGCATACAACGTGTATAACAGAGGATTTAGATGGAGAAATATGGATAGGAACAAATCAAGGTATTGCGATTCATTCTTCGCCATCAAGAGTGTTTAAGGATAGACAGTCAATTTCAAGAATAAAAATAGAAATTGAAGAAGAGGTTGGTTATTTGCTTAGTTCTGAAAATATTACGTGTATTGCCGTTGATGGGGCAAATAGGAAATGGATTGGAACGGAAACCTCTGGTGTTTTTTTGATATCAGAAAATGGAGCAGAGCAATTGGCAAATTACACGAAGAATAACAGTCCATTGCCGTCAAATATGATTTCAACTATAGCTATCGATAATGAGACTGGAGATGTTTTCATAGGGACTGGGAATGGTTTGGTCTCTATTGTTGCTGATGCAACAATAGGAAATGCTCAAATGGATGCTATAAAAATATTCCCAAATCCAGTCCGCGAGTCATACGAAGGAGATATTTTTATACAAGGTCTTGTTGCTGATGCCAACGTGAAAATTACGGATATCTCGGGAAATTTAGTTCGTACCATTACAGCAAATGGTGGTACTGCAACTTGGGATGGCAGAAATCTTTATGGAGATCGTGTCCAAACAGGAGTATATCTCATTTATATTTCAGATGAAACGGCAACGTATACAACAGTAAAGAAAATTTTGTTTATAAATTAGTTCGTTGTGAAAAGAATACTTACTTACATCCTCACATTCTTTACAAATATTGGGTTGGCTCAAAATGCTATCTCACTTCCAATAGTCAATAATCAACTTCCTACAGATACGTTGCGAATTTTGATGATAGGAAATAGTTTCACAGAAGACGTAACAGAGTATATTGGTGAAATTGTGAAACATGCAGCAATAGATGAGAAAACGTGTTGTGTATATAGAATTACGAAGCCTGGTGCGTCGTTGCAATTGTGGAGAGATAAATATAAAAACAATAGCATTGTTTCGCTTGAAAAAAAAGCTGGCGAATTGGCAATGGATGTTACCAACGGAACTCTCAAAGAAATATTTCATCAAAATTGGGATGTTATTTCAATGCAACAGTTGTCAAATTATTCTAATGACATAACTACATTTTCACCATATTTAGAAGATCTATTGTCAAACATCCAAAACGATTGTACTAATAAGTCGGTTGCGTTCTGTTGGCATCTCACTTGGTCGTATTGGAAAGAACATACAACATCAGGACCGAAAGAATATAGCGGTTGGGCTACAATTGTTTCTGCGGTGGAGCAAATGATGGCGAAATATGGGATTGATATTATTATTCCCTCGGGGACGGCAATACAAAATGCTCGTGCTACAGAGTTAAATACAGAAAAATCGCTTACACGCGATGGTTATCATATTGATTTGGAAGTGGGTCGATACATTATTGCATGTTCGTTGTTTGAAACTTTATTTGAACCAGTATATGGTATTTCCATATCAAATGTTTCTTGGCATCCGACTAGTATTACCGATTCAATGAGTATTGTTGCGCGTGATTGTGCGATTAAAGCTGTTGAAAACTGGCACGAAGCACCAGTTAAACGAGAAATAGTCAACAACGATTTTGTTATTTTTCCAAATCCAACCAAGGATTATATATTCATTTACAATGATTCTATGCCAAATCCTACTCAATGTTCAATATTTGACAGCACGGGGAAACGACTATATAAAGAAAAAATAACCAATAATACCGATTCAATCAATGTTTCTAAACTAAAGCGTGGGACATATACCATACAGTTGAAAAGTGGGAAAATAGAAAAAATTCAAAAATTTGAAAAATTGTAAAGTTACATACAACGTATCACTTTTTCTTAAACACGTATCGAACCATCAGGAAATTGATTGGAATGACGATTATGAACACAAAGATAGGTGCCATAGTAGAGGAAAGTCCCAACCACAAGAATAGATTCAAGAAAACTATGTGTAACCCATAATTGATAGCGTGTGCAATACCAAATCCGAATCCTTTTTTTAACGATGGTTTTTCGTGGAAGGTGAAATAGGCAGAAAGGAAAAAATTGCCGAAGAAACTAATAATATAACCAGTTGTATAGTCAACATTCAGCCAAACTTCGTTTTGTGGAGTAACGAATTCTTTGAGTAGATAATATATACCATAATGAATTGCAGTGGCAATAACTCCAACAATTCCCCATCGAAAAAATTCTATAAATCTTTGGTCTAAAACAATTCTTTGAAATAGGTCTTTCATTATTTCGTCTCTTCTATTTTTGTGTAGGATTTTTCTTTGCTGGTCCAAAAAATAATTCTGAGACGATTGGGAATGCTGTCGCAACTATTTTCTTTATTCCAACACAAACAAAACAAATAAAAATGGAAATTGTACCAACAAGAACTATTTCAAGAAGCCATTCTGCACTTGGTCCATAGAAGCAATGATCTCCAATAAATCCTTTTAAAAAGACCGATAAATGAGGCGTTTTAAACAATAAGAAATAGTGAAGTAAATAGATTTCCAATGTGTGCGTACCTATTGTTGAAAGACTTTTCGATACGATATTCTTTTCTTCAAAAAAGTTTCGTGCACCATAGAATAATGCATAAATGCACCATAGTCTTGATAAAGCTATAATTTTCCAATTGTAGCCTATCCATAGATAAGGAAGTACGAAAGCTAGGAAGAATGCAAATGTTGTAACATATTTATTTTCAATTACTTTGTGGAATGTGTCAATTTTACTTTTTACGATTATACCAACAATGAAATAGATGTAGTATCGAGTGTAGTAATCCAACGAAAGCAGTAATGCTGTTCTAGTGTGAAAGTGACCAAATCTATACCAAATGCTTGAAATAAGAATGGCAGAAATGGCTAAAACGATAAGAACAATATTTTTGTTTTGGACTTTTGAAAACAACATATTGATAATGCAATACGTCAAGAATATTTCAAAGGAAACGAACGTAAACCAATAGCCAGATTTTGTGCAATCAAACAACCAACCGACATATAACTTGTCATGGAGAGAGATGAATAGAGTAAAGAAAAATGCTGTTGGTAATAATTGACCGCGTATCTTTTTTAATTGAATTTTTCCAAAATTTGTAAAATTCCATTCAAATAGTGCTTTGTATGATACAAATCCACTAATGAAAAAGAATAATGGCATTCTAAAAGAACGAACAACATCGGCAAACCACGAGGCTTCAAGACCTGTCATAGAAAAAGTTAGGATATGTTGATACACAACAAATATCATACTGAATCCTCGTAAACAGTCGATATAGAGTAGTCTTTTTTTCTCTCCCATTTCTAAAAAATTAGCGTGGCAAATGTAATATAAAAAATGGAACCTTAGATATTATTCTTTTTTTGAGTGTTGTTGTCTAAAATCATCCATTTTGACTGACTTGTCAACAAGGATTTTCTTTTTATGAAAATATGTCGTTGCAATCCAGTGCTCCCATGATGTTTCATCTAATGGTAAGGATAAATAGTATAAGGTCTTAGATTTATGTTGTATTTGTGGCATATAGATTTCTGATTCTGTTGAATTCATAAGATAATCTTGCATCCATAAGTTTTCTTCGGCATCTTGTTTTGCTGTGCCAGTCAGTATATCCATAGATGCTTTTTTAAAATTCTCGGATTCAGACAGGCAGAACAACAGTCCGATTAACAATACACAATATTTTGTGTTGTTGCTGAATTCTTTGTTAATATGATTGATAATTCTGCAAAAAATTACAATCAGTAATAGAAAGTCAACAATAAAGATTGAGATTAAACCTCGTTCTCGTATTTCAACAAAGTGACCGAGCGAAAATTTCATAATGAAAATGCCCATCAATAGAAATACAAAAAAACAGATTATTAAAAATCCTATTGAAAGGTTTGCGAAAACTTGTTTTTGTCTAGGAATGAGAAATCCAATAGAGAGTGTTATCAATAAGAATCCAATGCAATACCAACTAAAAAGATATTGCTTTGTATGGAAAAACATTGTCGTAAACGAAGCAAGTATATTTCCGTTCCCGTTTTCTCCACTTGTTTCTGCTCCTAATCTTCCTGAACTTCCAGGAGCAAGAATTATTAATAGAAC
>JAZRVS010000114.1:0-3652 GCA_045599365.1 Bacteroidales bacterium | reverse complement strand
GCCATTGAGAATAGACAAAAAATCTGGCCGAAACGACTGGAATGAGATATAAAAACGTAAATTTGACGAGTCGAACGCAGAAAACGGATGGGATCAGTCGCTGCCTCGCTCAAAACGAAAACATTAAACGACAATCCCTAATTTATGAGGTTTGTACTCTTGTGGCAAATTTCCATTTTGTTCCAACAGTTCCATAACCTTTTTTAATTTTTCTATATTGTAACCTCGTTTAATACAACGTTTTACACCTTTATCAAACTTTTTGGTTGTGTAGATTTCGTACATTATTTCATTTGTTTAAAGTATTCATCTACACTCGACCATTTTGTTGTTTTTCCTTGTTCTGCCTCTTCTAACGCCAAATCTAATTCATTTTTTTTGTTTTTGGGTTCAACAATGCTTACACCTTTTATTGAAGACAAAACTTTCTTTAAACTTGGTATTATTTGAGGATTTTCAATATTCAATACTATCTGTTGAACAGAATTTCCGTATGCAACAGCTGGCTCTTTTGCTATTTGTATATCCTGCTTTTTCATATAGCGACATATTTGTGCCAAATATAAGAATTATTTCAACCACTTTGAACTTTAATAAAATTATGAATGTGAGATTATATTCAAATAAACAATGCGTACAACTATACAATTACTTCATAGGCAAAAAGTTTAAATGTTTATATCTAATTTTCTAAAAATTCATACGGTGAATATACTTGTATTTCAGAGAACTCAAAGTGTTTTTTATTTGACGTTACAATACAATCACATTTATTTTCCTTGGCGCACACATATTGAAGAACATCCTCAAAATCGGCGTTTTCAATTTGTAAGGCTTTTGAAAATTGTTCTTTCGACATTGGTAAAACAGATAACATTGTGGTCAACAACGATAAAATTCTATACAAATCCTTTTGTGGAAGTTTCCTTAGTACATACGCAACATTCGCCATTGACAAAAAAGATGTGCACAAAAAAATCTTTCCTTCTTCTCCTATCTGCATAATATCTAACGCGAAATTTTCTCCATCTCTATGCATGACAAAATCAAGAATGACATTTGTATCTAAAAACACCTTTTTCATTTGCTATTTGTTTAGAATGTAAAGGCTTCGTTCATCACCCTCAAACTCAATCTTGATATTTCGTGTTAGAGTATTAAGTTCCTGTAATCGCGCAGAATATTCTTTATTTGTTTTTACCTGCTTTTTTATGTACGAAAGACAATTTTGCAGAACACTTACACTATCTGTTGTTCCTATAACTTCTGCAATTTGTGTTTTCAACTGCTGAACCGTATTAAAACCATACGATACAGTAGGCTCTTTTGCTATTTGTATATTCTGCTTTTTCATATAGCGACATATTTGTGCCAAATATAAGAATTATTTCAACCACTTTGAACTTTAATAAAATTATGAATGTGAGATTATATTCAAATAAACAATGCGTACAACTATACAATTACTTCATAGGCAAAAAGCTTTAATAGTTAATATTGTGTAACTCTTACTCATTTTACAAAGGATATGTATCAAATTTTTTACGTGGTTGCAAAACCATTAGTTTTATACGATTTTCTATTTTCGCCCAATTAAATTGTGTATTACCTAACATTCTTATAGGTTCCTCAAAATTTATTTCTTCAAAAAAAGTAAGTGCCTTTAATGGTAACATCATACTATTCAACACATATTTCTTTTCATAAAAATGCAACATGTCATTTAATGAAAAGTGTACCGACAAATATGCTATATCAATAAAATCTTTAATTCTTGTGCCATTCCCACTTATTGCATTAAGTTTCATAGCACATATATCAGACAAACTTATCAGTCGTATGCTATCTTCTTGCACAATTGGTTCCACATACGCATACGCATGATTAATGCAATCAATTTGAACTGAGTTTATTTCTCCTTTTAATGTTTCCTTAGCTATAAAATCAGTCTGGAATCCATAATTCTTCTCCAAATAGAAACGAAGTTCACTCTCGTCAAAGGAATCTGTTGTAAACAAATCCAAATCGACACTAATTCTATGTCCAATTTGCAGTGCCAACGATGTTCCCCCAACTAACACAAAATTCGATAGTTTTTCATCGCTCATCAAGCGCTTTAGGAGTTCCAATGTTGTGGCTTCAATTGTTTCTTTACATAACATTTTAAATCCTCCTTGTGTAAGTCGAAAAACGTACAAACAAAATTCATATCTTTTGCATTCATATATGGAATTTCACAAAATGCTTGCTTAACTCCCTCTACGCCATACATATTCAAAATAGCATACATGTCATCTATTCTTCCGCGTTCCAAAACTCGTTGCACAACAATATTTCGCAGTTTGAACCAATCAAACCGCTCCATATCGTATTCCCAAAATAATGAGGTACGAACTCTTGCTGTACTATGTTGCTTGTAATCAGAGAAAAACATATTCAAATATAGAAAAATTCTTGTCATTTCAGTAAGAAACGACATATTTTCTAATAAACTATTTCGTATTGGAAATCTACATTTATAAACTATAATTTTACCCCGTTGTACATTATTCTGAAGTAATTAAGAATCCTGTAGAGACGTGATACACCGCGTCTCATAGAATAATGCCGTTATTGGAACTGTCATTCTGAACGGAGTATAGCGCAAATCTGTCCCCATAATCAGTGTGTTGCAAAGAATGTTTGTCATGGAAGTGTTGACAGCCCCTTCACTGACACTCAGGGTGACGGCTTCGGATTTTACTGCCAACTTGTATATCAACGACAAAGAAATAATAATGCCAAACAGGTAATTTTATTCGTTTGTTTCCGCTTCCGCTCTACGTTCTTTCAAAATCTTCTCGTTTTCTGCCACAACTTTGTCGTTAAGTGGGTAGAACAAGAAAATGATGATGGAAATAATTCCAAGAATTGCAGGAATTATTGTGAACATCATCAATAGTCCGCGTGTAGATTCTTCGGTTTGTATTTCGTTGGGCGAGAATCCTACTTGTGCCATGAGCGTCAGTGCTATGTATGCGCCTATTGCCCAACCAATTTTTTGCGACATTGTTGATGCCGAGAATATCAATCCTGTTGCACGTTGACCGTTCTTCAATTCGGAATAGTCGGCTATGTCGGCGTACATTGCCCACAACAATACGCTCAATGGCCCGCCAGTGAATGAGCCAAGGAATTGGCATACGTACAACAAATAAATTTGTGATGGATCGAGTACGTAAACTATTGCTGTTGAAATGATTGAGATAATGAAAAACGCAATGAAAACTTTTTGTTTTCCATATCGTACCGAAAACCAGCTTACTGCCAACACGCCTAACAACGATGCCAATTGACCGATTACGTTGTAAACCGATACAAGTGCGTTGTAGTCGAGTGTTTGCTCTCCTAAAAATGGGATGGTAAGTGTTTGCGTTTGTATGATGTATTTAAAATAATGTACCGTAACGCTGCTTCGCGTTGCTGTGTACAAAATGAATGTAAGAGTTGCAAACACAAGAATCAGCCACGGTTTGTTGGTGAACAATTCTTTCAAGTCTTTTCCTACTGAATTTTTTGCGACATTTTTAGGTGGTTGCACGCGTTCTTTTGTTCCTTTAAATGTGATGAAAAAGAATAGGATAGCGCATACGCCTATAATCATGAAGAATCG
>JAZRVS010000113.1:0-2177 GCA_045599365.1 Bacteroidales bacterium | reverse complement strand
TGCTTGATTGATTTTTTGGCGGTTGTGAGACCAATTATTTGTCCTGAAATTGTAAAAGTCCCAACCTTGTGGTGTGTATCGCAAATCTCCATCCCATGCTACGCACGTCCAATCGAGTTCTAAACCTTGCACATCAAATTCTGTGGCAACATCTTCCAAAAACATAGAGGAACCTAAATCTTTTTTATCGTCCAAGAACCAACGTACCACATCGCATTTCCGCTTTACATCGATGGCCAATGGACGCAAACGTTCTGCTTTTGAAGAAACAACAATGCCATAACGCTCAGAGCCGCGGGCTTTTTGGCGTAACCATTCTTTTGCTTTTTCTGTGTCACGAGTCAATACAATGGGATAATTTGCTTTAATTTCGTCATAAATTTCTTTGGCTGAAGCAACATTCAGTTCCAATAAATAATGAACAAACAACGACAATTTCTCCGCACGGAAAGAACGCATAGAAACGCCTAAATGAAGGTTAGTTGCATAGCTAACATTATTATTTTCAGAAAGTAATGATTTTACGTTACCTTCCGCATACTCTTTATCAGTCAAATGGTCGGAAATATAGACTTTCCAATCTTTAAACAAAACATTGCATGCCTTTATCCATTCTGCAATTCCAGCTTCGCCACTGTGAATTTCCTGACCACCGCCGACCAAACAAACAATTACAGCCCAATCTTTTCTCAAATTCATTGACCAAATTAAAAATTCGGCTTCTGACATTGGAAAATTGGGTACTTTCTTTTTGTTGCCGTAACTGCCACCTCGTTTCAGCCAGTCTGCCAACTTTTCATGATTCCAAGAGCGTTGAGCTTCATCGAAAATGGCGATATGCTCAATTTCTGCATGTCCAGCATTTTTATCTGCCATTGAAACACTTTCGTCGATTTCCAATTTACCATTTTCTATTGGCGTCTTAATCTTATTGAGCATCTGCTCGCGATAGTTGTATATTTCTTGGATAAAACGACTCACTTCACGACGGGCATCTGTAATATTGCCACCATTACGTTTCTTTTTATCACGAGCCAAAGCTTCTGTCAATACTTTAACTAAAGGCCCGTTTCCTGAAAGGTACACAGCCAAATCATTGTGTGCATCTTCCGTATCTGACTGTTCAATAGCTACATTTAATCCTACCAAAGTTTTTCCAGCACCAGGTACTCCTGTTACAAAGCAAATACTCTTTTCATTTTTCTCACGACTTTGCCGGATGACGTTTAAAATGTAATCCGTAGTTTTACGCAAACTCTCTCCAGAAGCCTCTGAACGAGTAATATTTTCTACAGAATGAGAATCGTACAGTGCCTTTGCTGCTTCTATAATTGTCGGTGTCGGTTCATAACGACTGATACACCATTGGGATATATTTAGTTGTCTATCAGTAGGAGTTGATTGTTCTCGAATAATGACGTTTTTAATCGCAGAATAAAGTCCTTTACTGTTTACTAATAATGGATTATAAATTTGATCATTATATACAGAAGTACGTAAAACATCAGACTCTACATTTGCTTCAGTGGCCACAAGAATTGGAACAATAGGAAAAGAGTGACTCTCTTTATGAAAGTTCTTCAAATCGAGGGCATAATCCATTACTTGTTCCATATCTTGTTGAAGATATGTACTTTGTCCGACTTTAAATTCTATGCAAAAAATAATATTTTTCAACAAAAGTACAATATCAACACGTTTATTTAAACGTGGAATTGTATATTCGAAAATCACTTCTGCATCTTCTGACTTCCATTCTTTCAATATACCCTGCAACAATCCAATTTCTGTTTCCCATGCATTCACTTGGTTGGGATCATTACCACCTACAACAGCCAAAGAGCCAAGAATATTCTGTGGAATATCGTCCAAAAAATCAGCAAGCTTATTTTGATAATAACAGTTCATTTCATTACACTTATTTTCTACATCTTTAATATTTCTTCGTATCAACTTTTTTCATTGTAAGGAACTCGTATTCTACCAATTCGTAAAATGTCGCACTCCTGCGAACAAATCAATGAATGTATATTTTTTCTTCGCCATAGTTATTTCAATTTTCAATTTTCATTCCGTAATTCGTTTTTCTTTTGTGTTGGCTGTTTCTTTAAATGGCACCCTAATTATTGGAATTGAATAGCATCCCGTCACTCTATTATTCTTCTGACCACAGCTCT
>JAZRVS010000112.1:0-2051 GCA_045599365.1 Bacteroidales bacterium | reverse complement strand
ATACGAAAACACTCAGTCCCAAATTAGTTTCGATACGGCCTGGGATATGAAAGGCATTTAGGGAAAAATCAAACACCTCTTGGATTGATTTCCAGGAGGTGTTTTTTTGTGAAAAATATTCACTGATTTTTCTTTGAGAACAATATAGTTTTTTATTTATATTTGTGTTGTAAATCAATTTATCAAAACTATGCCTACACTTCGTTTATTCAGAAACGGTCACGAGATAAAATCTGACAGGAAAATTGCGGATTTGTTCAAGACCAAATCTCAAGTAGCGGAAATAATTGTAAATTTTTTCCACGACAAAATGCATTTTGAAAATATCGAAACTCTCACTCAACTTAAGGAGGCGACTCTGAAAAACTATTTCTATTGCTCTTGCTTCGAGATAAACATTACCTCGGAGACGAATGAGGAAATTACACTTGTGGCGTTGAAGGTGGAGAGAGGAAAAAAATCTGAAAAAAGTATTACAAAATTTTTGAAAAGCAAATCTTATAGTTTATATTTGCGATTGGTAATTTAAACAAAATTTTGCCTATGATTTTTAGATAAACATTTTAAGACATATTAAAATATTTTAAAAGCATTAGCTTAATTCATAACTAATCGAAAGTTTGGTCGCTATAGATTAACATACGGGATTAAAGTTAATGCCTACGTACATATGTGCGTGGGCTTAATCTTTCTGTATGTTAAGGTCTGACCAAACACCTCGATTAGTGGAACAGTTTAAGTACCACGCTATTTTTGTGTAACAATTTAATAGTAGCAGATAATATGGCAAACCAATTTTATTTCGCACCAGACTTTGACATTTCGATGGAGAATAGCGAGTTGGATGAATTGGACAGACAACTTGCTGTAGAAGAAGAGTCTATTCTTGCAGAAATTCTCAATTTGCAGAAGGAGGTAGATAGCGCAAATAGTCTGTTCGACGATATGCTTACCGCTGTAAAAGATGGTGCGGAAAAGTATGTTGATTCAATGACTGATACGAATGATTCTTTCAACAAAATGAAAGATCCTTCAAAAGTAAAAGATACAGACAATCAATTAATTAATAGAAAAACTAATCCAAACGAAAACTCTAGAACCAAAGGAGAGGCTAATTCCACACCTTTTGACCTTGACACCAATGTTGATCATTATGCAGGAATGTCAGAGGCGGGAAAAGCAAAATTCGATAAGTATATTGAGGCATACAGTCAAAGGACCAAAAGTGTAACTGCATTATCGAGTAAGGAAAATTCTATCAATTACAAGTCTGATGAATCAGCAAATTTTGAATCTCTTTCTGGCTTAAGAGGATATCGTGTTGGACCAGTCGTCCCTTACGAACAATCTGTTGATGAATTAGTAGTTTCATACAATAAGGCAAAGGAAAGTGGTTCTTATACGGGAGAACCTACTACATTTGTTAGACAGCATAATTATGCTACGTTGGACAAGAAGCTAATGGAAGAGTTTGGCTTCAAATCTCAATCAGAAGCGTCGGAATGGCGTAGAGAAAACCATTTGACTATTCACGAAGGCCCCAATGGATTATTTTTAGTTCCAACAGATGTCCACGATGGAGCGTCTCATAGTGGTTATTGTTCTCAAGTTGTTAATGTCATAAAAAACAATGGTTCAAAAGAGTCTATTGAGGAGCTCGACAAATTTGTAAGAGACGAGCAAGTTGCTATGATAAAACACGAAGTTCAAGTTCGTGGTGTCAGAGTTATGAAAGGAATTGGACTGTCTGTTGTTAAGGACATTATAAAATGTTTCATAGTTGTCTTGTTCAAAGAAATTAAGGCTGAGTTTTCTCAGAAGAGCGAGGACAATTTCGCAATAAGGATGAAGCGTGTTTTCAAGAATTGCGGATTGCACGTTTGGAATAAGTTTAAGGAAATTCTTCAAAATATGCTCAAAAACATTGGCAAAACAATTTTGAATGAATTTCTTACAGCTTTGAATGATTTCGTATTCAAGACTTTCAAAAACGTTTTCAAGTTTGTTCGTCAAATGTTCGGTTCGATAAAAAGTGCATTCAAAATCATTAT
>JAZRVS010000111.1:0-7945 GCA_045599365.1 Bacteroidales bacterium | reverse complement strand
ACGCTCGAAAAAGGTGACGACGTTGCGTACACCACCCTTGGCGGTAAATGGCGTATGCCAACCGATGCGGAATGGGCAGAGTTGATAAAACAATGTCACTGGTCTTGGGTGACGTATAGTGGTGTGAAAGGATACATGGTAGAGGCGACCAATGGCAATTCCATATTCCTTCCTGCTGCGGGTTATCGTTACGGATCAAGTTTTCACAACGCTGGTTTCGGCGGGTACTACTGGTCTTCTTCATTGTTTTTGGACTCTTACTCATCGAACTACATGTGCTTCAATTCCGATCTCGGCTTGTCGTCTATTGACGATTGGACCAAAGCATACCTCAAACGCTGCCTCGGTTTCTCGGTGCGTCCCGTTTTATCTATAGACTCTGGCGAGTAAACTTCAAATGATGGTAGTGGGTAGGTAGAAAGTAGTATGTAAACCTGTTATGGTATTCAACTTGTTAAAATACAGTTGTTTTTATTTTGGATTTAAATTTAATTAGCATAGATGATTGATTTTATGAATAAAAAAAAGAACACGGTGATAAATGCTACAATTTCTTCAGTTTCTAATAATAAAGATTAAGAGTTAAGAATTAAGAACAAAACAATGAAACAAATATTTTTATTTTTTGCAATGGTGGTGATGTCCATATTCGTACAGGCACAGGCACCACAAAAGATGAACTTTCAGGCTTTGGTATGCGATAGTGCCAACGAATTGGTACCCAACCGAAGTATTTCCATAGAAATTAGCGTGCTGAACGGCTCGAACTCTGCGGTTTACACCGAAACACAGACAGTTACCACCAACGACAACGGTGTAGCTACGCTTGTGGTAGGCGAAGGTAAGGCAACCCAAGGTTCATTTTCTAGCATAGACTGGAGTGCAGACAACTACTATTTGCAAACAACTGCCGACCTTGGTGGTGGAGCAAGTGCAATAGTTAGCACAACTCCGTTGTTGAGTGTGCCGTATGCTTTGTATGCAGAAAAGGCAGGTGGAAACACATATACAAAAGAAGAAGTGGATGCATTGCTTGCCGCGGTGGAAAGTAAAATAGGCGAAAACGGTGGCTCTGGAGAACAGGGTAATTCGGTGCGTCCCGTTCAGGCATCAGAAAACACAACAGGTAGTGAACATATAGAAAATGGAGCAATAAAAGCCTTATTCTCCGTTTCTGCAGACGAGCAAGTATATTTCTCTCAAGGCAACTTGCAGTATCAAGCAAGCACAAACACGTGGAGATTTGCCGATAACCAATATGATATGATTGGCGATGACAACAAAAATATTTCTTCCACATACGATGGTTGGATAGACCTATTTGGTTGGGGCACAAGTAGCTACAATGGAAAGGATCCGTATATGACAAGTACAAGTGGTAGTGATTATGGTTTTGTTGTTGCCGACCCTATAAACACCTATTTCTATACATATCCCGACTATCCCGACATAGCTGGTACGAGCTATGATTGGGGCGTTCATAATGCAATTTCAAATGGAGGAAACGCTGTTGGACAATGGAGAACACTAACGGCTGGAGAGTGGGGTTATGTGTTGGATAGAAGACCCAATGCAAGTGCGTTAAAAGGTTCCGCAACCGTGAACGGAGTTAAAGGAATGATATTGCTGCCAGACAATTGGACCGCACCATTAGGCATAGAATTTCCCCGCTTTGGCAACACATACACAATAAGCGAATGGACAAAAATGGAAGCAAATGGTGCCGTTTTTCTTCCTGCTGCTGGCTACCGTATTGGTTTGGATGTTATCGATGTGGATTGCAGCGGGTACTACTGGTCTTCGTCTACATATCTAATCTCTAATGGTCTCCACTCTCGCTATAGTATTTTCTACGACAGCAACTGCCTCACCGATTTTAGTTATAATCGCAGCTATGGTCGTAGTGTACGTTTGGTAAAAATGGAACAAGCACCGAAAAAGATGAACTTTCAGGTATTGGTACGCAATAGTGCCAACAAATTGGTACCCAACAAAGGTATTGACATAGATATTAGCGTGTTGAACGGCTCGAACACTGCAGTTTACACCGAAAAACAATTCGTTTCCACCAACGATAACGGTGTGGCTACGCTTGTGATAGGCGAAGGCAAGGCAACCCGAGGTACATTTTCTGGCATAGACTGGAGTGCAGGCAACTACTATTTACAGACAACAGTTGAGATTGCTGGTTTTTGGGGGGAAATAATAACTGGCACAACTCCATTGCTGAGCGTGCCGTATGCTTTGTATGCTGAAAAGGCGGGAAATATATATACAAAAGCAGAAATTGATGCTTTGCTTGCCGAATTAGAAAGCAAAATAGGCGAAGGTGGTGGCTCTGGAGAACAGGGTAATTCTGGAAACGGTGTAAGCAACGGTATGGAATACGTTGATTTGGGGTTATCCGTTAAATGGGCAACGTGCAACATTGGAGCAAGTAAACCAGAGAATAACGGAGGACATTATGCATGGGGCGAAACCGCAACGAAAGACTACTACGATTGGAGTACCTACAAATATGGCAGCGATTATGATGAACTAACCAAATATTGTACGGAAAGATCCTTCGGACTAGTTGATAACAAAACAACGCTCGAAAAAGGTGACGACGTTGCGTACACCACTCTTGGTGGAAATTGGAGAATGCCAACCGATGCGGAATGGACAGAGTTGATAACACAATGTAACTGGACTATGGATAGTAAGCGGGGTGGATTCTTGGTAGAGGCAGCCAATGGCAACTCCATATTTCTTCCTAATGCGACTTATCGTCACGACTCGAATCGTGTTTATGGATGCGGGGGCTACTGGTCTTCATCGCTCAACGAGAACCATCCAACCCAAGCGTTGGGCGTGTTCTTCATTCCCACTGGCGTGGTCGGGAGCACCTACAAATACCGCACATTCGGTCTTTCGGTGCGTCCCGTTCTATCTGTAGATTCTGGAGAGCAAACTTCAAATGATGATTCAAACTCAAATGATAGGTAGGGGGATATAAAAACTGTCGCCAAATGGTTGACATGTAAACCTATTGGAGACGTTTTTTTTACTTATAAAATATAGTTATATGTATTTTTGCTTGAATTTTTGTTAATAAAATATACTATGAAGCAAAAATTGTATATATCAATTCTCTATTATTTATCGTATTATGGCAAAAAAATCTGCATGTTTTGATTTGGATAGCTTAGGGTTCAGTTATTTTGATATACTTTCCAACGTCTTTGGAGGAACGATTTTTTTTGTTCTATATCTACTGGCAAAAGGCAATTTAGGAGAAATTATTCTTTTTTTAACAACAGGAGAGTTCAATGAATTTATATCTGTAGTAATTGCCATTCCCATTGTTTATGTCGTTGGTATGTTACTACATAGTATCAGCACTGTTGTTTCATGGATGTTTGAAAATTTATTGGATGACTATTCAAATAGCCGCATTGTAAGGGTATCTTCTACGTTTTTCACATTTCATCTTTTATTTGGCCAAACGATACGATCTATTTATAATGATAATAATAACAATTGTGGCACTAAATTAAGTGAAAAATATAAGGACATTCGTAATCATACTGGCGGTCTTTCAAATTTTTATGCAAGAGCCAGTCTTATGGAAGGGGTACTTTTTGGTTCATGCATAAATATAGGTGTCTATTTTTATTTTCATGGCTGGTCGTTTTCCTATGAACTTTTAATTCTAATTGCAATTATGTTTATGTCTTATGTTCAATCTATATTTTATTGGAAAAGATTTGTAAGAAGCAAATGGCGTAGAATTGAGAAAGGTAAAACAGAAGCGAAATAAACGTAGTTCATCAGAACCATAATTGTTTTATAAACCATCTATTGCCGATCACAAACAAGGATTAGGTGGTATGATAACATTTGATTATCAATATTTTCTACAAAAGCAATGGAGCATAGGAACTGGTATTGGAATTTCTTCATATTCCGCAAAAGCCATAATTGATGAAAGTATCGTAGAAACGCATTACGATGACAGCAATATAGAAGACTTTATGTTTACAACAACGTATAATGACTGGACTGAAAAACAAAATTTCCTTCAATTGGAAATTCCAATCGCAGTTTACTTTCATCACAAATTAGGTAATAACTGGAATTTTCAATGTGGTTTTGGACCAAGAATCGCATTCCCTTTGACTAATAAATATAAAGTAAGTGGAGAATATTATGAAACATCTGGATATTACGAAAGTACAGGTGTTGAATATAAAAATATGCCACAGCATGGGTTTTGCATGAAAGATGCAAATATTGAAGGAAAATCAGATGTACATATTGCAGATATTCAAATTTTTACAGATTTAGGATTTAGTTATTCCATTAATACTATAGATTTATATTTTGGGGCATATTGTTCTTATGGACTAACCAATCAGATTAACAATTCAAACACGTCACTATTTACAGCAGAAGACTATAGTGGTATGCTTACTTCGTCAGAAGTGAACAAATTACACAACTTCGCAGTAGGTGCAAAAATCGGAATTACTAAAAAAATTGGTTCAACTAGTGCAAGATGAATTATAAAGAATAACGACAATTTACTGTAAATTCCTATATTATTTGTCATAGCATCATTAAAGAAGATGTTTTTTCGTTATTTATGAGTGAATAAGAATCTTTCCTTTGTGTTTTTTCAAAAAAGCCACAAATATTCGTCTTTGTTTTGTGGATTTACACTTGGAATCGGGCATGAGTGGAAAAATGAAAAGCCTTCTTCAGATTACATAAGCAGGACTTAAATTATTGCGTCAAAAATAATTTTTCGTCAAATTTCATAAAATGTAATTTTTTATTTATTTTTGCAAACAATATGACCTCCCACGCTTCTCATAAGAACAGCGCACCCGGGGAGGTCTTCGAGTTTTACTATCGGTTAAAATATTTCCGAAAAAATACTTCTAAAATCCATTTTGAAACGAAAATCGTTCTCAAATTTTTTTTGCTTCTTGGTATAGCCAAATTCGTTTGATTTGGTGTATATTTGCATAGTTCAATAATCGCGATTTGGTGTAAAATATGTGTTTTTATAAATTCAATTTGGTGCAAACAAAGGTATGAAACGTAAGATTTACAACGAGTTGCTAGAGTGGAAGCAGAAGTATTCCACAAAGGAAGCTCTCTTGATAGAAGGTGCGAGGCGTATAGGCAAAAGTTATATCGTGGAGGAATTTGCCCGAAATGAGTACCGCTCGTATATGCTGATTGACTTCTCGAAGGTGTCCAAGGAAGTCAAGGAAATATTTGACAATTACCTTACGGACGAGAAGATGCTATTCCGTTTGCTTTCGTTGCAGCTGGGTGTGAAACTCTATCCGAGAGAGTCTCTTATTATTTTCGACGAGGTGCAGAGATACCCCCGTGCACGAGAAGCCGTGAAGGAACTGGTGGCAAATCACACATACGACTATATAGAAACAGGATCGCTCGTCAGTATTCACAAAAACACCAAGAATATCCTCATTCCCAGCGAAGAACGCAGGATAGATATGTATCCGATGGACTTTGAAGAGTTTCTTTGGGCATTGGACGAAGGCGACATGATGGATTTTGCATACGAATGTTTTGAGCGAAAAATGCCGTTGGAACAGGCTCTTCACCGAAAGATGATGAACCTTCTGCGTCTTTACATGATTGTAGGCGGAATGCCACAATCTGTATTAGAATACATTAGTACACAAGACTTTGACCGAGTGGATAAGACAAAGCATCGTATCCTTGACCTATACCGTCAAGACATCTATAACTACGCCGATAGTCAGGCGGAGAAGGTGGTACGCATTTGGGACACCATTCCTGGTGAATTGCAACGAAAAGAGAAGCGTTTCCGCATTGGTTCTGTCAAGAAAGGTGCTCGTACCCGCGATTATGAACTTGCACTCTTCTGGCTGAATGAGGCACGTGTGGTGAATCCTTGCTATAGTTCCACTGAGCCGAATATAGGTTTAAAGATGAATGTAAATTACTCCAGGTTCAAACTGTACTTGAATGATACAGGTCTGTTGTTGACTCACGCTTTCAGCGAAGGAAATGTGGGTATGCAGGAACTTTACCGCAAACTGATGTTGGGTAAGTTGGAGTTCAACAAAGGAATGATGGTGGAGAATCTTGTAGCTCAGATGCTGACGGCGGCAGGCAAGAAACTCTATTATTACACCAATATAGACAAAAAAGATGCCTCGGAACGAATGGAGATAGACTTCCTTACTCGTAAGTCGGCTATCACCAGCAAACACAATATCTGTCCAGTAGAAGTCAAATCAACTCAGCGTTATACCACATCTTCGTTGGATAACTTTCGAGACAAGTTCAAGGCTTATTTACATACATCATACGTTATCCACAGTGGTGAACTGAAAACCGATGGTAATATTGTCTATCTGCCATTATATATGACTCCGATGTTGTAGTAAAACGAAAATAATGATTCTTTATAATTAGAAGAATAAAAACATTCCATCAACCTTGATTTTTTTTATTTTTGTCCATCAAATTTGACACATATATAAAATGGCAGATTCTACATTTAATTTATCCGAAATACTTCGAAAGAACATTCGAAATATAACTCCCTACTCCACCGCGCGCGACGATTTTCAAGGTGTTGCGTTGGTAAATCTCGATGCTAACGAAAATTCCTTTGGTTCTGTCGGGAACGGCAAAAACAACCGTTATCCCGATCCGTATCAATCGGAATTGAAAAAAGTTGTATCGAAAATCAAAGATATTCCAACCGACCAAATTTTTCTTGGCGGTAGCGGTAGCGACGAAGGTATAGGTTTGCTTTATACTGCATTTTGCGAACCTGGAGTTGACAATGCAATTGTTTGTCCTCCAACGTATGGAATGTATGGTGTTTCGGCAGAAATTAACGATGTTTTCTGCAAAGAAGTTCCTTTGACCGAAGAGTTTCAATTGCAAGCTGACAAAGTGCTTGAAGCAATTGACGAACACACAAAACTTATTTGGATTTGTTCACCAAACAATCCATCGGGAAACGCCTACGACCGCAACGCAATCCGAAAGGTAATTGAATCAGCGAATGCAATTGTCGTGATTGACGAAGCATATATTGATTTTTGTCCTCAAAATTCGTGGTTGCCAGAATTGAGCAAATATCCTAATTTGGTTATTCTACAGACTTTTTCTAAAGCATGGGGACTCGCAAACTGCCGTTTGGGAATGATGTTCGCATCGAAGGAAATTATTGCTGTAATCAATAAAATAAAACTTCCTTACAATATGAACGGCATGATGCAGGAATATGCTTGTAAAATACTTTCTGAACACGCATCAGACAAAGATGTTATGGTTGAGGAAATATTGGTAAATCGAGAAATTCTTATTTCAAAACTGCAAGAAATTCCATTTGTAAGAAAAATTTATCCAAGCGATGCAAATTTCCTTTTAGTTAAAATTGATAACGCACACGAAGTTTACAATTATCTTGTGAAAGAAGGAATTATAGTTCGTGACAGAACGAAAGTTAAGCTTTGTACTGACTGCTTACGAATCACGGTTGGTACAGCAAAAGAAAATGATTTATTGATTGAAAAACTACATTGTTTGTAGAGTTTTCCAACGTATGGCATACAAAAAAAAGGCAACCATGGTTGCCTTTTTTACTTGCAATATAAAGTGATTTATCCTAAATAAGATTTAAGGATTTTGCTTCGTGTTGTTTGTTTTAATCTGCGAACTGCTTTTTCTTTAATTTGACGAACGCGTTCACGAGTCAAACCAAGTTCAGTACCAATTTCTTCCAATGTGGAAGGGTTTTTTTGACCGATGCCAAAGTACATCTTAACGATATTGGCCTCACGTTCTGTTAATGTTGCAATTGCACGATCAATTTCTTTGCGAAGAGATTCTTGCATAAGAACTTGGTCAGGAGATGGAGTATCTTTATTGTCTAATACAT
>JAZRVS010000110.1:0-28645 GCA_045599365.1 Bacteroidales bacterium | reverse complement strand
TAGTGATTAGTGATTAGTGATTGACGATTAAACCCTTAACTCTTAATTCTTAATTCTTAATTCTTAATTCTTAACTCTTATTTCTCATTGCTAACTGATAACTTGTTAAATAAATTCCATTAATTCCTATGAAAATCTTTTTTACAAAATCTAATTTTGTAAGGATAAAAATGGTATAATATGGAAAATTCTTTACAAGACGTAGAACAAGTAAATTGTTTGATAATAGGTAGTGGTCCAGCGGGATATACTGCTGCTATATATGCATCTCGTGCAAATTTACAACCTGTGTTGTATGAGGGTATGCAAACAGGTGGTCAGTTAACAACAACAAGTGAGGTTGAGAATTTTCCTGGCTATCCCGATGGAGTTTCTGGTTCCGATATGATGGACGATATCCGAAAACAAGCTTTGCGATTTGGAGCAGATATTCGCGAAGGTGATGTTACCAAAGTAGAATTGTCGGATAATAAGAAAATTATTGTTGTTGATAACAAAAAAATAATAGAAGCAAAATCTGTGATTATTGCTACTGGAGCTTCTGCTCGTTATCTTGGCTTGGAAAGTGAACGTAAATTCCGAGGAATGGGAGTTTCTGCTTGTGCTGTTTGCGATGGCTTTTTCTATCGTAAACAAAATGTGGCAGTTGTTGGCGGTGGAGATACTGCTGTAGGTGATGCATTGTATCTTGCTGGTATTGCCTCGAAAGTATATCTAATTGTTCGTAAAAATTATTTGCGTGCCTCAAAGGTTTTGCAATCACGTGTTGAAAATACCGAAAATATTGAAATTTTGTACGAACACGTTACCAAAGAGGTCCTTGGTGATGATAGTGGCGTAACAGGACTTCGTCTTGAAAAACAAGGAAAAGAAGAGGTGAAAATTGATGTTACAGGAATGTTCCTTGCTATTGGTCACAAACCCAATACAGACATTTTTAAAGGACAAATAAATCTCGACGAAAATGGTTATATAATAACGGAAGGTAAAGGTGCGCAAACCAATATAAAAGGTGTGTTTGCTTGTGGTGATGTTCAAGATCCAACATATCGCCAAGCTATTACAGCAGCTGCTTCAGGATGTAAGGCTGCCCTTGATACAGAACGATATCTTCAAACTTTAGAATAATGAAAAGATTTTGTGTTATCATTTTTTCGTTTTTTTCTCTTTTTGTCTCAGCACAAAATTGGTCTTGGAAGGCTGGTTACGATTTTATTGGAGATAATCGTGAATTTACAACCTATTATGGTTATCCTGAAACGATTCTTCTTTCGCGTGCAATGGGAGAATTTGCTTACGATATAGATTCTTGTCAATCTATACATTTTGGTGGAAGTTATGCTGTAGAACATGGCGAAAAAATGTTTGCACACGAGCCTGTGTTGTCAATCTATTATCAATTTAAGCATAAAAATCTTGATTTTCAATTGGGCTGTTTCCCTATTGAAAAAGCTACGTTCCCTAAGGTTTTATATACCGATTCATTGATATATTATCGACCAAATTATCAGGGCGCTCGAGCTACATTTTTTCACAATTACGGTCAGCAAACAGTTTTGTTTGATTGGCATACGCAAGTAAATGCGGGATATTGTGAGAAATTTATTGCTGGAATTAGTGGAATTACGCAAATCGGTAGTTTTTTTGCAACCGATATGTTTTATTATCGACATCATGCCGAAGGTAATCGTGGTAGCAAATCTGTTGCTGATAATGGAGCTTGGGGAATCAATCTCGGTGTTGATATTGAAAATTCATGGTTCGATTCGTTGTCTGTTTCTACAGGTTTTGTCAATACGTGGTATGCAAATAAGAAGGATACTACAATCAATAGTCCGCTACGTTCAATTGCTTCATATTCAACATTCTATATACAAAAGAAGTTCGTAGGAATAGATGCAGTTTATTATTACGGAGAGGGAACTCATTTGCCTTGGGGCGATCCTCTATATCGGTGCGATAATTATGCCCGAATAGATGGTGTTTTGTATGTGTTAAATACCAAAAATGTTGAGGCAAGTTTCCGTTATTGCTTACATTATTTAGATGGTGTTTGGGACAATTCACAACAAATATTTTTACGTGCGAGAATTGGGGGTAAATTCAAAAAATGAGTACGTTAGACGAAGACATACAGTATCTTCCTGGCGTTGGTCCACAACGTGCAAATTTGCTGAAAACTGAGTTGCAGATTTTCACAATAAACGATTTAATAAATTTTCTTCCGTTTCGATATATTGATAGAAGTAAATTCTATACAATTGCGGAACTTGAGCCTGCACAAACAGCAGTACAACTGAAAGGTCGATTTGCTTCTGTTCAGAAAAATGGTGTTGGAGCAAAAGCATACTTAAAAGCAATTTTTACCGATGGAACTGGTGTCTTGGAACTTACGTGGTTTAAAGGTGTTTCGTGGGTAGAAAAGTCTATAAAACCTCATGTTGATTATGTGATTTTTGGAAAGGTTTCTGAATTTCATGGTGCATTGGGAATGACTCATCCAGAGATGGAGGAGTGGAGCAAATTTGTCAGCCGACCACAACAAGATTTTATTGGCGTGTATCCAATGACAGAAAAAACGAAACGTGCAAATCTCAATGGAAAAGTTATGCGCGGCATTATGGAAAATGCTTTTGCTAAAATTGGCATAAACAATATTCCCGAAACATTACCGACATACATTTTACAAGAATTTGGATTGCCAAGCCTTGAAGTCGCGTTGCGAACATTACACATGCCAAATCAATTGTCTCAAGTTTCGCAAGCACAGTACCGAATAAAATTTGAAGAACTATTTTGGATTCAACTAACAATGGCGTTTCGTAAACAAGCCAATAAACAAATTGTAAAAGGATTCAAATTTGAAAGGGCTAATGATAATTTACTGACAAGATTCTATAAAGAACATTTACCATTCCCCCTTACTGGTGCTCAAATTCGTGTGATGGGCGATATTCGGAAAGATGTTGAGTCTGGAAAACACATGAACCGATTGATTCAAGGTGATGTTGGTAGTGGAAAAACATTAGTAGCGACCATGGCAATGCTTATGGCAATTGATAATGGCGTTCAAGCTTGTTTGATGGCACCAACGGAAATTCTTGCTCAACAACATGCAAAATCTTTACAAGAAATGTTGTCTCCATTAGGAATTTCAATTGCTCTTTTAACTGGGTCAACCAAAAAGAAAGAGAGAATAGCAATACTCGATGGTTTATTGGATGGCTCTATCAATATGGTTGTCGGTACTCACGCGTTGTTGGAAGATACTGTCCAATTTAAAAATATAGGATTGTGTGTTATTGATGAACAACATCGTTTTGGTGTCGCTCAACGTGCAAAATTGTGGTCAAAAAATAATATACAACCTCACGTGCTTGTTATGACGGCAACACCAATACCGAGAACACTTGCAATGACTTTGTATGGCGATTTAGATGTGTCGGTTATTGACGAATTGCCACCTGGTCGAAAGCCTATAAAGACTATGTTGTATCGAGATTCTCAGCGACAATTGATGTACAATTTAATGCGAGAACAAATTGCTCAAGGGCGACAAATATATATTGTGTATCCATTGATACAAGAATCGGAAAAAGCAGATTTTAAGAATCTTGAGGCTGGTTATGAATCAATCATAAATGTCTTTCCTGCCCCGCAATACAAGACGGTTATTGTACACGGGAAAATGAAACCAGCCGAAAAAGATGCGGCGATGCAGAAATTTGCAGCGGGAGAAGCTCAAATTATGGTTGCAACAACGGTTATTGAGGTTGGAGTCAATGTCCCAAATGCAACAGTTATGGTCATAGAAAGTGCAGAACGATTCGGCTTGTCGCAATTGCATCAACTACGAGGACGTGTTGGACGTGGTAGTGATATGTCATTTTGCGTGTTAATGGCTGATAATAAATTAACTAGAGATGGTCAAACTCGTCTTGAAACAATGGTTCAAACGAACGATGGCTTTCAATTGGCAGAAATGGATATGAAATTGCGTGGACCTGGCGATATTGAAGGAACACAACAAAGTGGTTTGCCAATTGCGTTAAAACTTGCAAATCTTGCTCGTGATGGACAAATATTGAATCTTGCACGTCAAATAGCATTTACCATAATTGAAAAAGATCATAATTTACAACATCCTCTAAATGCGTTGTTGTACAATGGGTTGAGATCTCGAAATATCCAAAAAATAACGTGGAGAGATATTTCGTAGGGTTAGATGTTGGTTTTATTGATTAACTAATCACTGAAAATAATATCTTTGCAAAAAATTAAATCGTTAATCGTATGATTCAGGTCTCGGAAAACCCTGTAAAAAACCGAAGTATATCTATTTTGATAGTTATTGTGGCTTTGCAAGTTACGTGTTATTTAACTGCAAATGTCATGGCGGTTAAACTTATCAATGTTTTTGGTATCACCATTTTTGATGCGGGGACAATAATTTTCCCCATAACGTATTTTCTTGGTGACGTGCTGACCGAAATTTGGGGATTCAAAATAGCTAAACGGGTCATTTTTATAACTTTTGCTTGTGAGTTGATATTTACTCTTTTTGTTTGGATTGGAATTTGGTTGCCATATCCAGAAGAAACCGCAGAAATGGCAAACGCATACGAAAAGTTATATGCTTTTATTCCTCGAATAACAATTGCATCGCTTCTTGCATTTTTGAGTGGGGAATTGGTAAATTCGTGGACAATGGTCAAAATCAAAGAGTTAACCAAAGGAAAATATTTGTGGATTCGAACTATTGGATCTTCCTTGTTCGGATATATTTTTGATACGTCATTGTTTGTTTGTATTGCCTTTATTGGCGTTGTTCCAATGAAAGATATTGTATCAATGATTGTGATACAAGTTATTGCTAAACTATTGATTGAAGCAATTTTTGCAACACCAATAGTCTATTTGACTATAGAAAAGTTAAAAAAAATGTGCGTTGATATATAGTTGACTTAGGGAATACCCTCTTTATAAAAACTCTCTAATAACTTGTAATGTTGCTTTTTTTCTGTCTTCCATAGAAACTTCTCCATCTATCCAGTGTATAGTTATGCCACGACGTTCCATCCCTCTAAACCACGTCATTTGGCGTTTTGCAAACTGACAAATTGCAGTTAACAATTGCTCTTCCATTTCTTGTTTACTAATTTGTCCAGTAACGTAGAGTGTTAAATATTTGTATTCCAAACCATAATAAATGAGCGTTTCGGCGGGAACTCCATTTCTGAGAAGTCCTTCTACTTCGGCTGTCATACCTTCTTGTAGTCTTTTTTTAAATCGTTCTTCTATTCGTCTTCGTCGTTCATCTCTTGATACAGAGATACCAATAACTATTGGATTGTAGTTGCAAGTATGTTCTTGAAATTCAATTTGATGAGATGCTTCGTAGCGCGCAATTTCTAAAGCACGAATCAATCGCTTCTTTGAATCTAAATCTGTCGTATTATGAAGTGTTTTGTATGATTGTAATTCTTTTACTAAATCGTCAAAATCGCGATTTTCACATTCTGCACGAAATGTTGTGTCTTCGGGAACTGGGTGCATTTGATAATCTTTAATGATTGCTT
The DNA here is from genome assembly GCA_045599365.1 of Bacteroidales bacterium. GTDB lineage: Bacteria > Bacteroidota > Bacteroidia > Bacteroidales > UBA1715 > UBA1715. The sequence continues at coordinate 23,066 of JAZRVS010000110.1, read as the reverse complement.
CTACATACATGCCAGTACCGCCACAAACAAGTGCCTGTTTGCCACGAGCAACAATATCGTTATACGAATTTTGAAAAGCATCGTAAAATTTGAATAAATTGAATTTTTCTCCTGCGTCAACTATATCCATTAAATGATATGGAATGGTTTGATTATTAACAATATAATCGTCATAATCTTTGCCTGTACCAAGATTCATGTTTCGATACACTTGACGTGAGTCTGCACACAAAATTTCTGCATCAATTTCAGCAGCGACCAATGCAGCAAGACGGGTCTTGCCTGTAGCTGTTGGACCAATAATAACGGGCAATATTTTTTTCCTTGAAGTCAACGAAAATCAATGCTTTAATTGTACAAAAATAGGATTTTTTTAGACTTTTCTTCGAGATACTCATCCATTTTTTCTATATTTGCCACCTCATAGAGAAAAGATGGCAAAAAGTAAATTTCGTTTTAATCCTGAAACTCTTCAATATGAAAAAATAGAACGTTCATTTAAGAAGGTTCTTTGGGTTTCGTTTACAACTATCGCTTTGGTTGTTGTGGTGGGATTTACGTTTATGTTTACTTGGTTGCACTTCTTCCCATCTACTCGAGAAAAACAATTGATTGACGAAAATAAACGATTAAGAAATCAATATAAGACATTGAATGGTCGTTTGGCTACAATGGAAACCGTTATTAACGACATGGCTGACCGAGATAATAATATATATCGTATGGTTTTTGAAGCTGAACCAATACCTAATGCAATCCGAAATGGGGGCTTTGGTGGAGTGAATCGTTATGCCGATTTGGAAGCTTATCCAAATATGGAGTTGGTTGTACAAACCAATCAACGGATTGATGTATTGCAAAAGAAAATTTATATTCAATCTCTATCATTTGACTCAATTGTTAATTTGGCGAAAAATAAACAAGAAATGTTGCAGCATATTCCACAAATTCAACCTCTAAAAAATTATAAATATGTGTCGGGGTTCGGAACGCGTATGCACCCAATATACAAAACATTACGAACACACACGGGGATTGATTTGGTGGCACCAACAGGTACAAAAATATATGCAACAGGTGATGGTGTCGTACGTTCGGCGAAGTTTGAACGCGGTTATGGTAAGGCAATAATTATTGACCATGGGTATCAGTATAAATCAATGTATGCTCATTGTTCCGAAATTTTTGTACGAGAGGGACAAAAAGTAAAGCGCGGTGAAGTTATCGCATCTGTGGGTAATACAGGCGTTTCAACAGGATCGCACTTACATTATGAGATTATAAAAAATGGTCAAAAGGTAAATCCGATTAACTATTTTGTGAATGATTTGTCACCGAATGAATTTGAGGAAATTCGTCAAATTGCGATACAAAAAAATCAATCGTTCGATTAAGAGTTGTGGTGAATTGAATTTCTTTTCATAAACAATTATCATTATGGAAATCAAACTGAAACCTGATAACTAACAACAAACGATTGTGTTACCAACGAGTATATTTTCCTATTAGTTTAACGTATTTTTTAGTTCTGGATGTTCTTCTAAGAATCGTTCGTATTTCCAGCATATTGTCATAATGATTTGGAAATCAGATGTGTTGATAAGGAAATCGTCGCTGAATTCGCAAAATGCAATGAATTTGTCAAAATATTCATCAGGAATGTTTGTCATTTCCTTAACCATTGTTTTGTTGAATTTTTTGTTTATCAAAAGGATATTTTCTTTATGACTAAGGAGTTCTGCCGCTTTGATTGCATTTCGCGCGTGTCGGTTATTCGCATTGTAAAATTCAGTAATTGCCCCATGAATGGTATAAGTTAATTGTCCTGCTTGATGGTTGTTTGTTCCTAAAAATGGTTCATGTTCAAGGTTCAGTTTTAGAGTGTCTTCCGTTGGTTTCATGTGTAAAACTCGATTAGAGAGTTCTTCGTATGAATAAGGAAACATTTTTGTAATTAGTCCAATATCATAGATTTGTTGTCTAAGGTGAAAGGTGAGGTTGTTATCGTTTGTAACAATGTGTTTCGCCCAATAATATCCAATAGATGAGAAAACCAGCGTATCACCATTGTGGGCAAAGATTTCAAAATGTCCGTTTTCGTCTGATTTTGCTATGATTTTTCTACTCGTATTTTCAACATATACGTGCGGTATTTTAGCTTCAGTGTCCGTATCAATTATTGTTCCAACAAACATTTTTTGCGAAAATGCTGAACACGAAATTAGAAGTGCAATTATGAATAAAAATTTCCGTTTATACATAATGCAAAGTTAAAAAAAAAAGAAAACGATATGCTAACGTATAATTTTTACAAGTTTTATTAAAAAATATTGCCATAAATTGTATATTTGCATCATATCTAAAATTTTACTTATATGAAAAAGATTGTGAGATTATTATCTGTTTTCGGATTGGCAACAGCGTTGTCGATTTGCGTACAGGCACAAGATGTGAATAATGCTCGTGGCTATGTACAAGTATATGATGTTACTTCTATAAGTGGCTTGTCGTTGAATGAGTATAAACAATATCATGCAGAAAATGAATTTGCTGATGTTAGTTATTTGTTTTGGTCTAGTCAAGGTAAAATGACAGTCAAGGTTGAAAACAAAATTGATGCTCCAATTTATGTGAATTGGTCAAAATCAACATTTTCTGTTGAAGGTGTTGACATTCCAATGACACCAGTTGAAAACAATTTATCTGATGCACAATATAAAGTATATGAAAAATATAAAGCAAGCGAACCAACATTAACCGATATGGATTACGAATGGCAAAAGGTTATGATGGGTGTTGAGGAGAAAAAAGATGAGGTTACTGAGGTTCTTACAAAAAGTACTTACACAAAAGGAAACTATTATTTGACTCCAAATGACAAAAAACTTGATAAAGGAGTTGTTTTAGATGTTAATTCTGAAAGTTATGAAGAAAAACATAGTTCTGTAAAAAATCAAAAAGCAACTATTTATCAAACTAAATATACTGAAGCAAATTCTCCCGTTAAATTCACGTGTAAACTAGTTGTTGCTTCAAAGAAGGACTTTTCAGATGCAAAAGAAATCGTTCAATCGTTCTATGTATCTTCTGTTCGTGAAATGGAGGCAAAACACTTCCGTGGAAAACGCGTTGGACAAACTCCTGATGGATATGGTATTTATAAATTCCCAGAAAGAAAAGCTACAAGTTTCTATATAGAAATTAACCCACGTAATTCAGTAGAATTCAACAAACGTTGGGCTCAATAATAGAAGAAAATCTATATGAAACGCCGATGGTTCTGCTATCGGCGTTTTTTTTACTTGTTTTATGAATATTTTAGTTGTTGCAAATAAATTTCCTTATCCACCAAAGGATGGTGGACAAATTGCTACGTTTGCTATGATTCGTGGCTTTTATGAAACGGGAAATTCTGTCTCGGTAGCTGCTATAAACACGAAAAAACATTATTATGATGTGTCAAAATTGCCAGACTCAATTGCTTCAATTGCAGATTTTAGAAGCGTTACGGTTAATACCGATTTAACTATTAAAGACGCTTGCAAAAATTTGCTATTTTCTCGTTTACCATACACAGCAACTCGTTTTATTAAACCAGAGTTTTCAAATTTGCTTGTCAAGATTCTATCTGAAAAGCAATTTGATGTTGTGCAGTTAGAGGGATTGTATATGTGTGCATATATTCCGTTTATTCGTCAATATTCTAAAGCAAAAATTGTATATCGAGCTCATAATGTTGAATTTGAAATTTGGAAACGTCTTGCTTCTGAAACGAAAAATTTTGTAAAACGAGCGTATTTGAAAAATTTGGCGACACGCGTAGAACGCTTCGAAAAAAATATTTTGAATACGTACGATTTTATTGTCCCAATTACACAACGAGATGCCGAAACCTATAATGTCATCGGAAATACAAAACAATCTTTTGTCGCACAAACGGGTATTTTTATAAATGATTTACCTCAAACACAAATCCCCAATGACAATGTTTCGTTATTTCATATTGGTGCTTTAGATTGGTCTCCAAATCAGCAAGGATTATTGTGGTTTTTAGAAAATTGTTGGTCTCAAATACGAAAACAAAAACCAGATTTACAAATGTTTGTCGCGGGACGAAATGCACCACAATGGTTCATTGAAAAGTTGAATATTCCTGGCGTTGTGTATGTAGGTGAAGTGGAAAATGCGTATGATTTTATGGCGCAACATACAATAATGATTGTTCCATTGCTTGCTGGTGGTGGCATGAGAATCAAAATTTTGGAAGGTTTGGCGTATGGAAAAGTTATTGTGTCAACATCAATAGGTGTTGAAGGTATTGCCGCTGAAAATGGAAAAGAAATTTGTATAGCAAATGCTCCACAAGAATTTATTAGTGGTATTTTGAGAATTGTTGCATCAAAGGAATTACAACAAGATATTTCTCAAAATGCAATGATGTTTGTTCGTAAAGAATTTAACAATTTAGAAATAATCAAAAAGTTGCTATTATTCTACAAACAATGATGGTCGCGATTCAAATTGTGTTTTGGTGCTGCATTATATTTATAGTGCATTCGTATGCGTTGTTTCCCTTCGTAATGCATTTTCTTGCAAAGAATAAGAAAGAAAATATTATCACGTATTTGCGAGGTGAAGAATTGCCAAAGGTTTCGATTGTAATGGCTGCTTACAATGAGGAAGATGTGATAGAGCAGAAAATTCAAAGTATTTTTAATACAAATTATCCGATAGAGCTTGTTGATGTTTACATTGGTTCAGATAATTCTACAGATAAAACAGATGAAATTGTGAATTTTTATACTCAAAAATATTCAAATCTTCATTTGGTACACTTTGAGAGTCGTACTGGTAAGCCTGAGATTATCAATCAATTATGCAAAAAAACGACAGCAGAGATATTGTTGTTAACAGATGCAAATGTTTTTTTTGATGAGAATACCATTTTTGAGTTGGTAAAACATTTAAAAAACGAAAAAATTGGCGCTGTTGGCTGTCTCATAAAAAATACGAATGTGAAGAAATCGGGCATTTCAGTTCAAGAAAAAACGTATTTGATGAATGAGTTTTCTGTGAAACATAATGAGGGTTTGTGGGCCAATGCGGTTATTGGTTTGTTTGGTGGGTTGTATGCAATTAGAAAAAGTGCTTATTGTCCTGTTCCTGCAGGTTATTCTGTGGACGATTTCTATATTACAATGAAAGTTTTGGAGTCTGAAAAATTTGTTATAACAAGCAATGATGCTATTTGTTATGAAGATGTTTCAAATAAATTGGATGCAGAATTTCGGAGAAAGATTCGTATTGCGGTTGGTAATTTTAAAAATTTGGCAACTTTTTCCCATTTAGCAAATCCATTCACAAAAATTGGTTTTATGTTTTGGTCTCATAAAATCATTCGTTGGATAACGCCATTGTTATTGATTTTTATCTTTCTACTAAATTGTCTGTTACTTAGTGAATCTTGTGTTTATCAACTTTGTTTTATTGGTCAAATTTTTCTATTGCTTGTAATTTTTATTGATTTTTTGCTACGGAAATGCAATATTCATATTGCACTAATTCGTTTTGTAACACATTTCTATTCAATGAATTTGGCGTTACTAATAGGATTTCTAAAATATATAACAGGCAATAATAAAAATAGTTTTTGGCAACCGACACAACGAAATCAAGAATAGTATGGACGAGTATCAAGAATGTTTAGAGCAAATAGAGAAGTTTCGTGATGAACGAGTACGATTAGAAAAAGAAATAGAATCTATTCGTGCTAAAATACAACTATTGAAGCAAGAAAATGCTCAAGCTGATATATCTCAACTTTTGTGTGAAATTGCTATTAGGGAAGAGCAAGATGAAATTTTTGGAGCAATGATGCACGAACTAACAATTAAGCGTAATTTGTTAGAGGATTAATTGTTGGCTTTTGAAACTTCCAACTTAATACTTTCTCGCTTAGTAATAATTACAGTGTCGCCTTTTTGTATTGCTTCGGTTGCTAAAGCGTCCCATTTTGAACCTTTAAATTCAACTTCGCCACGACCATTTTGAAAGTCGGTTATAGCAATTGCTAACTTTCCAATATATTCGTCAGCGAGTTCGTCATCACTTTCTGTCGTTTTGTTAAAAAATTTGTTTTTTAACATTTTTCGGAATAGAAGCAATAACATTATGGAACATACTAAAAATATAACTAATTGAGCTTCAATTGGTAATGATGGAAAAATCCAATCTACAATTCCAGTAAGAATTGCGCCACAACCGAAAAAGATAACAATAAAACCGGGTAGGACTAATTCTAATCCTACACCGATTACACCGCAAAGAAGCCAAATAGTTACAGCAGTCATTATCGTATCATTTGTTCAATTGGACATACTAAAATTCCTTCTGCGCCTGCTTCTCGAACTTTTTCTATAATATCCCAAAAGTCATCCTCGTTGATTACAGAATGAACAGAACTCCAGCCTTCTTCTTTCAAAGGCATAATTGTTGGACTTTTCATTCCAGGAAGAAGACTTGTTACTTTTTCTATTGCAGAATTTGGTACATTCATCAAAATGTATTTGTTGCTTGATGCTGCTTGTACAGCGTCAATACGAAGCATCCATTTCTCAAGAATTGCTTGTTTTTCTGCCGAAAGGTGTTTATTTCCGATAAGAGCAGCTTCTGATTTGTAGATAGTCTGGACTTCTTTTAAACCATTGCTCAATAATGTCCCACCAGATTCTACGATGTCGCAGATAGCATCTGTCAAACCAATTGTGGGGGCAATTTCAACGGAACCGCTTATTTCGTGGATTTCAGCATTTACTTTATTCTCTTTCAAGTAGTTGCCGAGAATTGTTGGGTATGAAGTTGCAATTCGTTTACCTTCCAACGAATGTATATCTGTGTAATCAAATGCGTTTGGGACTGCAATTGAAAGACGACAACCTGCAAATCCAAGTTTTTTGATGATATTTACATCTTTGTTTTGTTCGTCTATTTCGTTCATTCCCAAAATACCGAAATCAGCAACGCCGTCGGCTACATATCCAGGAATATCATCATCGCGAAGGAAAAGAATTTCCATAGGGAAGTTGAAAGCCTGTGTTTTTAATCTGCTTGAGTTTGAGATGAATTTGATTCCGCAATTTTTTAGTAATTCGATTGTTTTTTCACTCAAGCGTCCTTTCTTTTGAATCGCTAATTTTATTACTGTTTCTTGTTCCATTTTGTTAAATATTTATTTTTCAAAAAAAAAGGCTTGCCTGAAGCAAACCTTTTCATTATTGTGCATTCAGTTTGTTTTCTGAGTAATTATATTGAATGATGATGAATCATTTGATTTTCTTTGTGCAAAGATAAAAAAATCTTATTTCAATGTGTATAAAGCAACCATATTTATGTCAATACGCAAAAAAAATCAAAGTCCGTACATTTATTTAACATCTTGAACAAGACGTAGCGACAACTTATTATAATCACGTCCTATCTTTGGCGTAAGACATTGTTTTCCATAATGATACCAAATTTTCAAATCCCATACATAATACGGATAAGGTTTACTTTCCGTCCACGACAAATACATTCCAACCTCTCCAACCTGACTTATTTCGTCATCATATTGTTGTCCTGCGTCAGGAAGAAATATAGAATTGCCATTTCTTTTATTTGTTACTATATAACCATTCACTCCATTTTGCGTTGTCCATTTCCATGTACAAGATTTTACTAATTCCTCCATTTCATCCACTGTTGGAAGTCGATTATTTTTCGCATTGAACAGCTTCGCTTCATCAAATAGATATAGTTTTCCATACTCTTTGGGCGATTTTGTACCAACATTACACGTTGCCCATTTCACAGAAAGACCTAAATCCACAAATTCTTTTTGTGCGAACAACGACAATTCCATCATAACTAAAACACAAAGTAGTGTTTTCTAAAACAAAAAAGAGACGCCATACAAATGACGTCTCTTTCAGTATTGATAAAACTAATTATTAAGCTTTGTCGTTTGAACCAAGAACGTTTAGAATCTTGTGTATGTACATTTTCTTCATGTTCTCACGAGCTGGTTTCAAGTATTGGCGTGGATCGAAGTGACCTGGATTTTCGTCGAAATACTTACGAATAGCAGCAGTCATAGCCAAACGAGAGTCAGAGTCGATGTTGATTTTGCAAACTGCTGATTTAGAAGCTTCGCGCAATTGTTCTTCTGGAATACCAACTGCATCTGGCAATTTACCACCATGAGCGTTGATTGTATCAACTTCGTCTTGTGGAACTGAAGAAGATCCGTGAAGTACGATTGGGAATCCTGGCAATTGCTCTTCAATTGCATGAAGAACGTCGAATGCCAATGGAGGTGGAACTAATTTACCAGTTTTAGGGTCACGTGTACATTGTTCAGGTTTGAATTTGTATGCACCGTGAGAAGTTCCGATTGAGATAGCCAATGAATCGCAACCTGTACGAGTAGCGAAATCAATAACTTCTTCTGGTTTTGTATAGTGAGATTCTTCAGCTTGAACTTCGTCTTCAACACCAGCCAAAACACCAAGTTCAGCTTCTACAGTAACATCGAATTTGTGTGCATATTCAACAACTTTCTTTGTTAATGCGATATTTTCTTCGTATGGTAATGAAGAACCATCAATCATAACTGAAGAGAAACCATTGTCGATACAATCTTTACAAAGTTCGAAGCTATCACCGTGATCCAAGTGAAGAACGATTTGAGGTTGAGCCATACCCAATTCTTTTGCGTATTCAACTGCACCTTGAGCCATGTAACGTAAGATAGTACCATTAGCGTAGTTTCTTGCACCTTTAGAAACCTGCATGATAACAGGAGATTTTGTTTCAACTGATGCTTGAACGATTGCTTGCATTTGCTCCATTGTATTGAAGTTGAATGCTGGGATTGCATAACCCCCTTTTACTGCTTTAGCAAACATTTCTTTTGTGTTCACCAAGCCAAGATCTTTGTAATTAACCATTTTTTATACTTTAAAGTTGTTAAACAAATTGATTCACCTTTCGGTTTTCGGGTGCTAATGTACAAAAAAAAATGATTCAACAACTGCAACAAGAAATGAATGTTCTAAAATTTAAGTGAAATATTTTGGGGCTAAAATAAAAAAAGCAAATTGCTTTACAACAATTTGCTTTTGGTGATCCAGATGGGGCTCGAACCCATGACCCCATCCTTAAAAGGGATGTGCTCTACCTGCTGAGCTACTGAATCAATCCATCTCTCTGAAAAGACGATGCAAAAGTAGTCTTTTTTTTATTACGTGCAAATTATAGATGTAAATTTTTTGAAAAATTATTTTTTTACGAATGACAATACTTGAATTTCAGTATTTGTGATTATTTGGATAAAGTATAAACCTTGTGGTAAGTTATTGACATTGAACGTGTTATTGGAGATTTTGTCAACAACTATCTTCCTGTTTTGAATGTCAAAAATCGTTGCTTTGATGAAAGTTCCAGATGCTGAAATAATGTCGGTTGTTGGATTTGGGTAACTGGAAAATGTTGACTTCGACTCAAAAGAAAGCGTTGCAATCAGTTTGTTTCATAGAGTATTACATGTGTATGTCGATTAGCAAGGACCATTATAGACGAACTATATTTATCGGCGGTTTACAATTTTATTGTTAAGTTTGATAGCAATGTCCCCTTATTTTATTACTACAAATTTTCTTTGTTGCTCACTACCATCTTGTAGTAGTATTTTTGCGACATACAAACCATTGCTAAATGATTGTAGAGATATTTCAGTGTCTGTTGTTTCTATGATTTTTGTTCCAATTGCGTTGCTGATTGTTATTTTTTGAATCTCAATAGTTGAGTTTACGAATATAACATCATGTGCAATAGTTGGATAAACTATTACAATTTTATTATCTTGTATGTCTGCCGTTGCTGATTGAGTTTCATATTTTCCAAAATATGGGCGCATCATAAGCGCTCCTGTTTGTACTGATTTTTCCCATTCAAAACCTGTATTGTAATATAAACGACCATTAAGTTTTGCATTCATATCCAATCCAACATTCAAAAGTATGTCGTTTGGTTGTTCCCAGCCAATAAAAAATGATTTGTTTACGAGTAGATTTTCTGCGCCAGAAACGATATTTTCAGATTTGATATCGTAGTTTACAAATTGATATATTCCGTCTGCAATTTGAGTTCTTTCGCTCGGAGAGTAATAAATCAAATTTCCAGGTGTTCCATTGTCGTTTTCCCATACGCAGAGATTGAACGTGGTTGCTGTCTCCATCATTGTTGGATTAAAATACATACCAATTGATTTGAGTGTGTCACTTTGGAGTATGTCGTATTTGAACGCAACTCGTCCCATAGGGGCTTCGCGTAATCCATAACCTGCTTCGGGTGTGCCATCATCATACGCATAATAATTCGCAAGCTTCAAAGTCGTTCTACACGTGTCGTTCCAACGATACTGTGAATACAATGGATTATTGATGTCGGTAAAATAGTACTGAAATTCATATTCGCCCTCATCATATTTTGCAGTGTCTTCGGCTATAAAATCAAAAAAGTCAACTTCAAAATCACTTAAAACATCTCGTTCTGAAGCAGTTGTAAATGCTGGAATATCGGTTTCATACGTAGAAAAATCAATACGTTCATCAATATGTTGTTTTTCTACCGAAAAATGAAATTTTATTTTTCTATAATCTGCGTCAAAATTGGTGAATGTAGCTGGAATTGTCATACGAAAATCGTTGTACGACACATTCCCGAAATGCGACATTGGAAGGGCTTTGTATTTTGTATATAATGGAGATATTTCGTTCGCAAATGCAACGTCAGGTACGTTTTGATTTGATGATTCTCTGTTAGAATTTAACCAAATCATGTCAAGATGCCAACAATCCTCGTTTCGTGCATGACTCGCATCGTTGCTCAAACTTGTATAGTTTTTGAAACGGAATCGAAATCCTTTTACTAAATAGTTTGCGTTAACAATGGGAATATAGACAGTTTTAAATTCGTCTCCCGTTAGTTTACTTGTTGACCAAATCCACGTCCACGATGGATTGCACTCTCCCAAAGTTTCGGTAGCCGAGAATGACCATGTTGGATTTCCGTCTGTTAACCGTGCATATACAACGTCTGTTGTTAACTTTTGTTGTAGGTCAACGCTATCAACTAACTGCTTATCTGGAGTATATAAATATGCATAAGCAATTGTAAACGAATCCTTTGAAAATTGCGTTGGCGATAGTGCATAATGTTGATATGGCGGTATTTGTATGTCGGACAGAATAAAATATTGTAGAGAATCATTTTCTATGAGTTTTTGTAGTGTGTCAAATACTAAAAAGAATCCATCTAAAGAAATGAGAGAATCTGTTGCATTGTATAGTTCTATACCATTTTTTGAAATTTCGTTGATGAAAATCCCTGAAGTGTCGTATGGAATATAGAATTCTAAAACTAAACTATCTGTTCGTTCGGGTGTATCCAAAAATCCACCAGATTGGTAATAAAAACTGAAAGCAAGCGAGTCTGCTAATGTGTAAGAATATAATTTGTGTGTTAGTTCGTACGAACCTTCAATATATTGTTTGTTAGAATCATATAAATATTCTTTTGTCGGAATATATGTTCCTCCTGACAATTTATATAATGTATCTCCAGCCGAATAGGCAATACCTTGTGTGGCAGAAATGTACGAGTTCGTCTCGGGGTTGAATAAGTAATATGTTTCGTCTAATAATTCAAAATTAGAGGCATTTTTTCGATAAATCTTGTCGCTGGAATATATGTGCTCGTAATCTTTTAAATTGATAGGCAGAGATGTTAAATAATCCGAAATTGTTGCTGTTGTTGAAACATTTTCGTGAAGTTTTCCGCTATTACTCATAGCATCGAGTGTTGCCACTCCAATAGTAACAACATTTTTTGCAAAAGCAGAGTTAACGTATGCATCTGTATCTTGCCACAAGCTTGAAAGTGTCTGAGAATATGGATATGCAAAATCATCAAAAAAAGGTAAGGATTTTAATGTTTGTTGTGTTTGATTGTTTTTTAATTGAAAATTTGTTCGTTGGCATGGCACAATTTGTTCTTGTTGTGCGACACTCGTCAAACATAAGTGGGAAAGAAAGGCTATGAGAAATAAGTTATGTATTTTCATAGGTTATTCTATTTCTAAATCGTCTGAAATTGCTTCGTAAATAGGATCCAATCCCAACCATACGTCAATGGTTTCGCTTGCTGTCATTTTTCCTCCTTCTATGTAAGCTGGTGATTGACGTTGTATTTTTGCTTTGAGTGTGTCTGCCATAGTTTGAACTTCTGGTGTAAAAATTGGGTTGACATTTAATCCTCGAGAAATGAGCGAGTCGTTCAAGGTATTCCAAGATAACCCAACAAGCGATGGAATGTCTATGAGTACATCATCGCCACCTTTGCCAACAAGTAAGTCAATAGAAGAACCTTTAGGAATTTTTGTCCCAGGTTCTATTTGTTTTGAATTGAAGCGTTGTTCAAATACGTAGTTATTTGCAAAATCTGGCTTGTATTCTATATTGCCAATTTTTAAACCTTTGTTTTCCAATATTTGTGTCGCTTGTCGTAACGAAACATCTGTTATTTTGGGCATTACAACCATAACAGGTGTCGTTGAATTTATGGATAAATAAATAGTTCTTCCTTTTTTGACTTTAGAACCTGCTGTTGGATAGTGGTCAACAATTACACCTGGTTGCGCGTAATCAACGCATAAAGTGTCGCTAATTTTTATTTTTAAACCATCACGATTAGCTAAAATTTGCGCTGCATCAAAATCCAAATTTGCATAATTTGGAACTTCAATAGATTCTCCGTGAAGCGTGTAAGTGTTTATCCATGAAGTGAATACAAAAAAAACTGCAATGAAAAAAATCACAATGCAGACAATGTTTATAAAGAACCATTTGTGTTTTCCGAGACCCATACAAAATTATTTAAACGTACGAACAAAGATAAAATTATAAATGGGAAAATGAAAATTTATGAAAATAAAAAAACGGGCGACCAGAGAAGAAGAAATTAATATACATCTATCAATCATTTACCTCAAACACCACATAACCAATCATGAAAAAGCCGCAACACCATGAAAAAAAGAGAAGACCCGGCCACCCGTTATCGTTAAGTGAATTTACTTTCAATGTACAAATTGATTTGATTGTTAATGTTGTCTAACTTTCAAATCGGTTCACAAAAGTACTACCTTTTTTTATTTTTGCAAATTTTTGATAATTATTCTTTGCTTTCTCATAACGAAATATGCCCATACTATAGACTTTTGATACATTTCATTATGAGTAGTAGTTTGTTTGTGTTTAGCTCTTTTTATTTCTAAAGTAGGTATTTCTTTCTTGTACTCGCGGTGTGCGTGAATTATTTCCTTTGCATTTTTGAAATCAAAATGTAAAATAAAGTTAATCCAAGAAAGACCATCTAATAATCGGCGTTTGAAGATAATTTGTTTGTACGAATTGTTGGGAAGGTTTTTGTGGAGCATATACAAATTATTCCGAAAATTGAGGTATGTTTTCATTGGATTTTCTTTGGGAAGAGAACCGCCACCAACGTGAAAAACTTCGGAGTTATGTACATATTGTATAGAATAACCTACGTTTTTTACTCGCCAACAAAAATCAATTTCTTCCATGTGAGCAAAAAAATCTTTGTCTAATCCACCAAGTTCTTGAAATACAGATCTTCTGACAAATAGAGCCGCTCCCGATGCCCAAAAAATTTCGTAATCTTCATCGTATTGCCCACAATCTTTTTCTATTGAATTGAAAAGTCTTCCATGACAAAAGGGATAACCAAATTTGTCAATAAAACCACCAGCAGCACCCGCATATTCAAAATATTCGGGATTATAATATGATTTTAGTTTTGGCATACAAACTGCAAGTTTCGGATTTGCTTCCATTTTTGTGATAATTGGCTGAATCCAATTTGGAGAAACTTGAACATCGGAGTTGAGTAATACAACGTATTTTTCATCAATTTGTTCTAATCCGCGATTGTAACCTTCCGCAAACCCGTAGTTTTGTTCTAATTGTATAAGGCTTACAGTAGGGAATTTTTCTTGCAAATATACTATGCTATCATCAGTCGAGGCATTGTCAATAACGTAAATTTTTGCTTCTGGAGAATTTTCTACTACATTGGATAGAAATTTTTCTAACCACGATTTTCCATTCCAATTTAATATTGCCACTGCCACTTGCATATCGCAAAGGTAGAATTAATTAGGAATTAAGAATTAAAATCAAGAAATAAAAGTTGAATTTTGAAGGTTATACCCAAACACATCACTAATTTTCACGACTAAGATGTATATCATTCCCTTCTTAATTCGTATCTTTGCGAGCGTAATATGAAAGAATTTTTACAAAATCCTGTTTTTTCGGTCATATCTCGAATTAGTGATACCGAAAATGTACAAACATACGTGATAGGTGGGTTTGTACGCGATATTTTTCTTCGTCGCCCCAATAATGATATAGATGTTGTTACGCTTGGAAATGGTGTCGATTTGGCGGAAAAAACAGCAAAAAAATTGTCTCCTAAATTGCACGTTTCTATTTTTAAAAGTTTTGGAACTGCAATGTTTCGCTACAACGATATTGAGTATGAATTTGTGGGGGCAAGAAAAGAATCATATACTCGAGATTCTCGTAAACCTTACGTTGAAGCTGGTACATTGGCTGATGATCAGAATCGACGCGATTTTACAATCAATTCTTTGGCGTTATCGCTTAATTCTCAAACATTTGGCGAATTGCTTGACCCATTCAATGGCTTGCAAGATATGAATGATAAAATCATTCGGACTCCTTTGGATCCAAATATAACATTTTCTGATGATCCATTGAGAATGATGCGTGCCGTGCGATTTGCTACGCAGTTGGATTTTACGATAGAAGAAAAAACTTTTGCTGGAATTCAACGAATGAGAGAGCGAATTGCAATTGTCTCGGCAGAGCGGATTATTGATGAATTCAATAAAATAATTTTGGCGAAAAATCCGTCCAAAGGAATATTACTGCTTGATAAATGTGGCTTATTGGAGTTGATTTTTCCTGAATTGGCGAAGTTGAAAGGTGTTGAAGTGGTGAATGGATTCGGTCATAAAGATAATTTTTATCATACAATAGAAGTACTTGAGAATGTTGCTCGAAATTCCGACAATTTATGGCTTCGGTGGACTGCATTATTGCATGATATAGGAAAACCTCGTTCAAAAAAATTTATAGAAGGAATTGGATGGTCATTTCATGGTCACGAGGTGATTGGAGCTCGAATGGTTGTGGATATTTTTAGAAAATTGAAACTACCAATGAATGAAAAAATGAAGTATGTTCAAAAATTGGTTTCTCTTCATTTACGTCCAATTGCATTGGTCGATGATGTGGTGAGCGATTCTGCGGTTCGTAGACTTTTATTTGATGCAGGTGATGATATTGATGACTTAATGATATTGTGCGAAGCCGATATTACTTCAAAAAATGAGTTAAAAGTCAAAAGATTTCTTGAAAATTTTCAACTTGTACGTGAAAAAATGAAACAAGTTGAAGAAAAAGATGCGTTACGAAATTGGCAGCCACCAATAACGGGCGAGGAAATTATTGCAACATTTAATATTCGCCCATCGCGTGAAGTTGGTGAAATTAAATTGGCTATTCGAGAGGCAATTCTTGATGGTGTTATTGAAAATAATCATGAAGCGGCATTTGCCTTTATGTTAGAAAAAGGTAAAGAATTGGGATTAGTAAGTGATAATGGACGATAAAAAGAAAAAAATACTATTCGTTTGTATGGGTAACATTTGTCGTTCTCCTTTGGCTGATACAATTATGCATAAATTTGTGGATGAAAAAGGTCTGTCAGATAAATATGAAATTGATTCGGCTGGCATTCTTGATTATCACGAAGGAGAATTAGCTGATTATCGAATGCGTTGTCATGCAAGTTTTCGAGGATATGAAATAACTCATCGTTCCCGTCCTGTTTCAAGACAAGATTTTGAATATTTTGATTTTGTTTACGCAATGGACGAACAAAATGTTCGTGATTTACAATATGTCGCACAAACAGATGAACAAAAACAAAAAATTCATCGTCTGGTAGAGTATTGTCCCGATTTCAATCGTCCAACAATCCCAGATCCGTATTATGGTGGAGATTCTGGTTTTAAGTTGGTGATTGATATGCTTGAGGTTGCTTGTGCAAATCTTTTATTGGATTTAGAGAAAAATAGTTTGTAGTTATCTACTCAAATTATTATTTTTGATACATCATATTAAGTCAAATGGATAAAAAAATAGAATTTGTACAATCAGAAGTTAAGCGAACATTGCAACACGCAGAATGTGGACATGATTTTTCGCATGCTGTGCGTGTTATGAAAAATGCAGAACAAATTGCAGTAAGTGAAGGTGGCGATTTGGTCATTATTCAAGCAGCGTCATTGCTTCATGATGTTTCTGACGAAAAGTTTAGCAATGGAAACGAAATAATTGGTCTCAAGTTGACAGAAAATATTTTGAAGAAAGCAAAATTTAAATCTGCCGAAATTGCTAAAATTATAGAAATTATAAAAAATATTTCTTATAAAGGCGGATTTAATGCGAATGGAATTCCATCTATTGAATGTGCTATAGTTCAAGATGCTGATCGTCTTGATGCAATTGGTGCAATAGGAATCGCTCGAGCTTTTCATTATGGTGGTTATAAGAATAGAGAATTGTATAATCCAGAAATTGAACCACAGGATTTTGCAAATGCCGAAGAATATAGAAAATCAAATGGTCCGACATTAAATCATTTTTACGAGAAATTGCTCAAATTGAAATATTTAATGAATACACCAACAGCAAAAGCATTGGCGGAACCTCGACATCAATTTTTAGAACAGTTTATAGAGCAATTTCTTATGGAGTGGAATGGAAAAGAATAATTGTTATTTTTGCATATAAAATAGAATTATGGAACTACAAAAATTTCAAAATGGTTCGGTTTTGACAATAAAACCGATAGGAAATCTTGATTCAACAACGGCAAGCGAATTGGAACCAATAAAAAATCAATTGCTTGATTTTACGGAGTTGATAATTGATTTACAAGAAGTTGGATATATATCTTCTAAAGGAATTCGTATTATCTTGATGCTTAATAAAGAAATGCAAGGTCATTTAAAACTTTCTAATGCCAATAAGGCTGTATTAGAAGTGTTTAAACTTTCTGGATTATTAAATGTCCTCACGTTTGAATAATGCGAAGAAAAGAAGCTGAAATAGATAACGAGCTTTTCTTGAAAAATGAATTGGAGGCCAATAGATTGGTTACCAAGTTGTTGATGTTCTATGTCGTTATTTTTTGTTTGCTTATCCCGTTAAGTCACGTAAAAGGGCTTTTGGATTTTGATAATTTCCTGCTCGAAATACCTATTGCTGCTGCTGTTTGTATTGTCCCAATTGCTATTTTTTATGTGTTAAAAAATAACACAACATGGATGAAATATCTTTTGATATTTTCGTTAGTGATTGTGGGCGCAATAGCCGATGTTTTTTTTTCGTATTATGCATGGATACTAATGATTTGTCCCGTTTTCATTAGTTCTCGATACTATTCTGTTAATTTTACTACCATTGTTGCTGTTCTAACATTGGTTTTGTATCTTATAGCTTCAATATTTGCATATTATGGAGAATTGAATACTATCGGTTTTTCTAATTATCGTAATCGCAATTTGGGGTTTGGTCATTATGAGGATATGACTTCTTATTTGGCAACCCATTATTTTATTAAGTCTTTTTTCTATGTTATCCCAATGGTAATTTCGATTCTTCATGCAAATAATGGGCGTCGAATGGTGCGGAAACAAGCAAGTGTTACCAATAAAGTCTCGGAAATTCAATTTGAATTCTCAACAGCCGAAAAGGTTCAACAACATGTGTTACCCAATGTGGCAATATTGAGTGATTTAGATTCTCTTGATGTGTCGGCCATAATGAAACCTGCGAAACAAACTGCTGGTGATTTTTATGACTTCTTTAAGGTAGATGATAATACGTTGGCGATTATTGTTGCCGATGTTTCTGATAAAGGTTTGCCTGCTGCAATGCTCATGATGGAGGTAAAACATGTTCTTCATTCTTTGTGTATGGCGACAAAAGATTTGCAATGTGCTGTTTCTCAAACTAATACAACGCTTTGTCAACAGAATGTAGATAGTATGTTTGTTACAGCATGGGTTGGTTTTATTGATTTGTCTGTAGGAATTTGTTCGTATATAAATGCAGGTCATATCCCTCCTATAATCGTTGATAAAAATGGTAATACAAGATTTGTTGAAGCTGAACCACAACCAATTATAGGGGCTGTTGATAATGTGGAATATGCGGTAAATACTTTTGAATTATTGTATGACGAAACATTGTTCCTCTACACCGATGGTGTGACAGATGCTCTTGATTCTAAAGGTGAAAGATATGAATTTCAGCGACTGCTATCTGTTTTGAAATGCCCAACAAATTCAACTCGTGAATTGTGTGAAAATGTAATCCAATCCATTCGTAATTTTTCACAGCAAACAGAACAATTTGATGATATCACATTGCTCGCAATAAAAAATAGAAAAGATACGTGCAAGCAAGATGAGAAAATTGTTCCCGCAATTCCCGAGAGTGTTGAGAAAATAAACGATTGGATTCTATCTAATTTACAAGCGTATTGCAAAATAGAAGAAACAAATATGCTCGTTATGTCTGCAGTTGACGATATTTTATCAAATATTGTTGATTATGCTTATGAAAATCACGATGGAAATATGACGATTCGTATGAGTCTTAATTCGTCATCGATTTCTTTAATATTTATTGACTCTGGAAAAGAATTTAATCCACTTAATTCCGATTCTCCCGACTTGAATGATATGGAGCGAATTGGAGGATTAGGAATATATTTAATTAAAAATTTAAT
Organism: Bacteroidales bacterium; assembly: GCA_045599365.1. GTDB lineage: Bacteria > Bacteroidota > Bacteroidia > Bacteroidales > UBA1715 > UBA1715. Next base: position 4,052 of record JAZRVS010000110.1, on the reverse strand, counting down.
GGATGATGTCCGTTACGAATATGTTGACAATAAAAATATTTTAACGGTTGTCAAACGATGGTAGTAGTTTTATTTTGTGTTTATTGATATGTCTTTTTTTCGTAGTATAGGAATCGTTTTTGTTGCGTGTTCGTTGTGTGTAATTGCGTTGTTCCCATCGTGCGACAAATCTACGTATGTTGAAACTTTTGATACAACTCGTGTGATTTGTGGAAAGGCACTTTTGTATGATGAATGGGGTAATGCAGAATCTGATAATTCAGATATTTCAATAGAGGTACGTTGTGTTGATACCATAGATAGTAATTCTGGCACAATTTGGGATACTTCGTATTTTATTACAACTGATGTCCGTGGAAACTGGGAATTGTATAAACCTCGTGGCGGATGGTATTATCTCAATTTTTCAAAGGATTCTTATTGTGAGAATTGCGTTTATGCTCACCAATATGATACGTCTCGTGCCGATACACTTGAAAATATTTATTTATCAAAACCAACTTATGGTAGTGTAGAACTTGATTCTCTTACTATTAAAGATGGCGTGATGTCGCTGTATCGTACGCTTTATTTTACCGCAACGCATTCGTCTTATGGTCTTTCAACTTGGTATTTCTTTGGAAAAAGTGCTGATGTATCACCAGAAAATTATGTATATGCCTATGTTTCTGGAATGGCGAATGGTAGCGGAAATACTAAACAATCATCTGTTGTATATAAACCATTGGATAAATTGTTGGAATATGGATTTCTTGAAGGTGAAACAGTCTATGTACGTGCTTATGTTGATAATGCTCGTGCTGTTTCTTATCAAGTTGCAGAAGATGTCTGGAAATATCCAAACTTGTTAGATGGTTCCAATGTCATTTCTTTTGAACTACCAGAAAGTGACGAAGAGTAGTTATCAGTGATTATTGTGTAATCATCTTTCCATTAAGGAAATAAAGCTGAAAACTGACTCCTGAGATGACTCCTAACCACAAATGTTTGTGTTACTAATTTGTATATTGTTATTGTTTTTTTCTCGAAACAATAAAGCAATATCCCGCAAGTAGTAGTATGCCAGCAATTCCAAGTATTAGTTGATTTTCACTCGTGCCGATAGTGTCAAAATCGGGTAGTACGGATATTTTTTTTGGTAGAATTGTTAAGACAATTGCTAATGAATTGTGGAGAGCGTGCGCAAAAATCGAGTATAGAATATTTTTGCTATTCGCGAAAATATAACCCAAAATTAATCCCAATATAAAGCGGGGTAGCGCGTTGTAAATGTCTCCGTGTAAAATGCTGAAAATCATCGCTGTTACGATAATTGCGAGATGTTTGTTTTTTAAGACATCAAAACTTAATCGTTGTAAAAATCCACGGAAAAATATTTCTTCGCAAATTGCAGGAATTATTGCCATACATAATAGGCAAATAATCAACAAATTAGGACTTATTAAATTGTTGACGAGAGCTTGTATTTTTTGGTAATTTAACCAAAGGTTAGAATCATTCCCTACAAAAAATTGAACAGTTTTGGTGTCGATTTCCGATAAACAATTGATTCCTGGTATATCCAACGAAAAAACAACTAAAACGGAAATTATCCAAAATGGAATATGACGTGATTTTTTCGCTTTGGGTTCTATTAAACGTACTTCATCGTAGATTAAGAATAACATAATGACTGCTGGCAGTAGAAAAATACAAATCGTTTCAATAGAAAGAATGTATAAAATACAAATTCGTTCTTCATCGCAGAAAACACTATTGGTCAGTAATTGCAGTCCGTTTCTTTCGTTAAATGTTGGTGCAAAATAATATAATATTGCAAAAACAATAAATGAAACGATTATTGCAGAAATGAATCCGATTAAAATGCGGATTGTAAGGTTTTTATTTCGTAGCCAACTAATCATAGAGCAAAGATATGTTTTTTTTCTTTTTGAATTGATAAACGGCGAGAATGTGTATCTTTGCTAAAAAATATTGGTATAGTATGCAACAATTAAGCGAACAAGAACAAATACGTAGAAATTGTTTACAAAAATTACGCGATATGGGTATCAATCCATATCCAGAAGCAGAGTTCAAAGTAACTGCAAATTCCAAAGAAATCTTAGATACATTTACTCCAGATTGTGGTCTTTTTCAAGAAGTTACATTGGCTGGTCGTTTGATGGCTCGCCGTGTGATGGGAAAGGCTTCGTTTGCTGAGTTGCAGGATTCTTTTGGAAGAATTCAATTGTATATCAATCGTGATGAAATTTGTCCTGATGAAAATAAGGACCTATATAACGAGGTATTCAAAAAATTGCTTGATATAGGCGATTTTATTGGTATTTCGGGTTATGCATTCGTTACGCAAATGGGCGAAATTTCTGTTCATGTGAAAACATTGACGGTTTTGAGCAAGTCTCTTCGTCCGTTGCCAATTGTAAAGGAAAAAGATGGCGTGGTGTATGATGCGTTCAGCGATCCAGAACAACGCTATCGTCAACGCTATGTTGATTTGGTCGTAAATCATGGAGTAAAGGATGTTTTTGTGAAACGCGCAAAAATCCTTGATACAATGCGTCAATTCTTCAATTCAAAGGGTTATTTGGAAGTTGAAACTCCAATTTTGCAATCAATTCCTGGTGGTGCAAGCGCTCGACCATTTATTACTCACCATAATTCGTTGGATGTTGATTTGTATTGCCGTATAGCTACTGAGTTATATTTGAAACGTCTTATCGTTGGCGGTTTTGAAGGTGTTTACGAAATCGGAAAAAATTTCCGTAACGAGGGTATGGATAAGTTCCACAATCCAGAATTTACGTGTATGGAAATATATGTTTCTTACAAAGATTACAATTGGATGATGGAATTTACAGAACAGTTGTTGGAAACGATTTGCGTTGCTGTAAATGGTACAACAGAATCTGTTTTTGATGGAAAAACAATTAGTTTCAAAGCTCCGTTCAAACGTATCACAATGCTTGATTCAATCAAGGAAAAAACTGGATATGATTTGGACGGAAAATCGGAAGATGAAATCCGTGCAATTTGTCACGAATTAAAACTTGACCACGTTGACGAAACTTTCGGAAAAGGTAAGATGATTGACGAAATTTTTGGAGAATTTTGTGAAGGAACGTACATTCAACCAACATTCATTATTGATTACCCAATAGAAATGTCTCCGTTGTGTAAAAAACATCGTGATAATCAAAATCTTACGGAGCGTTTTGAGTTGATGGTTAATGGAAAAGAATTGTGTAATGCCTACACAGAGTTGAACGATCCAATTGACCAATATGAGCGCTTCAAAGAACAACTTCGTTTGTCTGAAAAAGGTGATGACGAAGCAATGTTTATTGATATGGATTTTGTTCGTGCATTGGAATACGGAATGCCACCAACATCGGGAATGGGAATGGGTATAGACCGATTGTGTATGTTGATGACTGGCGCTTCTACAATTCAAGATGTGCTGTTCTTCCCACAAATGAAACCAGAAAAGAAAGTTGCAAAAGATGATATTTCTGTGTACGTTGAAGCTGGAATTCCTCAAGAATGGGCAGAAGTTATACAAGCTTTAGGCTATTTGAAATTATCTGATGCACAAGCTGTTAAGTTTACGAAACTTCACATGGAAATGTGTGGTTATAACAAGAAAAATAAATTGAATTTGGTAAATCCCAAACCAGAAGATGTTAAATCTTGGTTGAATCAATAATATCATGGAATCTGCAAAGAAAATAGCGTTATTGGGTAGTGGAAGTTGGGCTTCTGCAATTGTGAAAATTCTTCACATTAGCCAACGTTCTGTTGCGTGGTATATTCGCGAACCAGAAATTTTGGAAGGTGTTCAAAATTTGAAACATAATCCAATGTATGTCTCTGATATTGAATTTAATACGAATAAATTGAAATTGTATGGAGATGTTAATGCAGCAGTAAAAAATGCTGATATTATTATTTTCTGCGTACCTTCAAAATTCATTGATTCGTTGTGCAGTGGAATTACCGAAGATTTGTCAAAAAAACAGTTGGTTACCGCTGTAAAAGGTATGGAACCAGAA
>JAZRVS010000109.1:0-8092 GCA_045599365.1 Bacteroidales bacterium | reverse complement strand
TTGACTCTTTTTCAATAAACTCAATGTATTCTTTGATTTCTTTTGGTAATTCATTAAAGTTTGTTGTATTCAATTCTTGTTTCCAACCTTTGAATTCTGTATAAATTGGTTCTGCGTTTTCTAAATCATTAGGTAAATAATTGATTGTTTGACCTTTGTATTTATACGCTGTACAAACTTTTATAGTGTCAAAGTCATTCATGACATCAATTTTCATCATGAATAATTGTGTTACCCCGTTCAGCATGATTGCGTACTTCAAGGCAACTAAGTCTAACCATCCACAACGGCGAGCACGACCAGTTGTGGCACCAAATTCGCCACCATTTTTACGAAGTAATTCTCCCGTTTCATCAAATAATTCTGTCGGGAATGGACCACTACCAACACGTGTACAATATGCTTTGAAAATTCCAAAAACCTCACCAATTTTGCTCGGTGCAAGACCAAGTCCAGTACATGCTCCAGCCGTAATTGTATTAGAAGATGTTACGAATGGGTAAGAGCCGAATTCTATGTCTAATAATGTTCCTTGGGCGCCTTCGCATAACATTGTTTTGCCAGCATTCAACTCTTCGTTTACATAAAACTCAGTGTCAATAATTTGTAATGATTGAATTAATTTGATTCCCTCAAACCATTCCTTTTCGTATGCATCAATATCAAATGTATATTCGTAATTCTTAAGAATATTTAAGTGGGTTTGTTTGCATTGTTGGTATTTTTCTTCAAAGTTGTTCAACAAATCACCGACACGCATACCTGTGCGAGCAATTTTATCAGTGTATGTAGGACCAATACCTTTTTTGGTTGAACCAATTTTGTTCGCTCCTTTTGAATTTTCGTATGCCTCATCCAACGCTTTGTGTGAAGGAAGAATGATATGAGCTCGAGTAGAAATAATCAAGGTTTTTTTTACGTCAATTCCTTGTTCTGTAAGTTTATCAACTTCTTCTTTAAAAATGAATGGGTCAATAACTACGCCATTACCAATCACATTTATTGCATTCGGGCGGAAAACTCCAGATGGAATAGTGTGAAGAACGTGTTTTACATTGTTAAAAACCAATGTGTGACCAGCGTTTGGACCACCTTGGAAACGTGCTATTATATCATATTTTGGCGTCAAAACGTCAACTATTTTTCCTTTACCTTCGTCGCCCCATTGTAATCCTAATAATACATCGGCAGACTTCTTGTTAATTTGACTATTCATTTGTTTATACAATATATAAATTCAAAAACCTTGTAAAATTAGAAAAAATATAGGTTCAAAAAACACTTTCATTCAATTGTTGATAAGTTTTATCTAATTTTTTGTGTCTGTTTGATTTATTGAAAATGTACATTGTTCAATTCTTTGTACTTTCTCAACGCCTTTAATTTTCTTTATATCAACTATTATTTTGCTAAGTTGCTGACTGTCATGTATATATAAATCAAAGTATGCTCCAAATTCTTTTTCCATTGTTTCAACATGAACTGTTCGTATGTTTACGTTTATTTGTCGACCAATAGCAATTGTTATTTCGTTTAATATTCCAATTCTATCTTTCCCTTTAACTTGTATTGAAGTTAAGAAAAATTGTTCTTGACGACTAATCCATTTGATTTTTTGTGCAGTTTGGGTCAATTGCCTTTCTATAGCATGAGGACAATTTTGTTTGTGAATTTCAATGCCATCGTCAGTTTGAAATCCAATGACTGCATCTCCTGGAATTGGATGACAACATTCTGCAATAGTGTAGTGTGTAGAGTTTTTTATAACTTTTACATCTCCGTTTTCTTCTATGTCATCTTCGTCATTATTGTTCCCTAATAATTTTAACCCCCAAAATGGAATTTTTTTCTTTTTTCGTTTGGCTGTTGCAAATTCAATAAATTTTGACTTGTCTAATTCGTCGGCACCAAATTTTTCAAAAAGTTCTTCTTTGTCAACTACGCCATATCCACGGACAAGTTTTTCAAGAACAATTTCAGAATATGACAATTCCTTTTCTTCTAATAATTTTTTGATTATTTGTTGTCCTCGTATTAGATTTCGTCTGTTTTCATTTTTGAAAACTTGTTGTAAAGCACTATTTGCTTTGGAAGTTGATATAAACGTAAGCCATTCCTTTTGTGGCGTTTGAGAGTCTGAAGTGAGTATTTCTACTTGATCTCCACTTTGCAATTTGTAATCAAGAGCTACAATTTTTTGCTTATTTATTCTTGCTCCAATTGCGTGATTTCCAATCTCGGAATGTATTTCATAGGCAAAGTCCAATGCGGTTGCTCCAACTGGGAATCGTTTCATTTCGCCTTTAGGCGTAAATGCAAACAAATCTGAAGAATATAAATTTAGTTTAAAATCATCTAAAAATTTTAATGCATTTTCATCTGGACTTTCAAGGGATTTCCGAACTCGTTTCATCCAAACTTCCAATTGGTTTTGTTCGTAACCTTCTACGTTTTTATAACGCCAATGTGCAGCATAACCAAGTTCTGCAATATCGTCCATTCGTTCTGTGCGAATTTGGACTTCAACCCAAGTCCCATCTGGACCCATTACTGTTGTTTGTAATGCTTCGTATCCGTTATCTTTAGGCGTTGAAATCCAATCTCGAAGTCGTTCAGGATTTGGAGTGTACTTATCTGTTATATATGAATATACTCGCCAACAAAGTGCTTTTTCATCTTCTGGAGCAACGTCAATCAATATTATTCTTACCGCAAAAACATCATAGATATTTTCAAATGAAAGATGTTTTTTCTGCATTTTTGCATAGATTGATGATATTGATTTTGAACGGCTTTTTATATCGTATTTGATACCATTTTGCTCCAAGGTCATCATAATTGGAATGCAAAATCTGTTTAAATAATGGACTCGTTTTTTTTCACTTCCTCGAAGTTTGTGTAAAATATCGTAATATACTTCTGGATTTAAGTGTTTTAGACATAAATCCTCCAAATCCATTTTAATCTTGTTAAATCCAAGACGTTCTGCAAGAGGAACAAAGAGTGTTCGTGTTTCTTCTGCAATTCTTTGTCGCTTTTCTGGAGGCATAGAATCAAGGGTTCGCATGTTGTGCAATCGGTCTGCAAGTTTCAACATTATCACTCGAATATCTTCTGATAACGAAAAAACGATTTTCCTAAAGTTCTCTGCTTGTCCTTCTTTATTTTTTAAAACCCCACGTATTTTTGTTAATCCATCAACTATTTGGGCTACTTTGGGACCAAACATATCGTTGATGTCTTCTAACGTGATGTCAGTATCTTCAACTACGTCGTGTAGCAAAGCACAAATAACAGAAGTTGCTCCTAATCCAATTTCTTCTGTAGCAATACGAGCAACTGCAATAGGGTGTAATATATATGGCTCTCCAGATTTACGTCTAACACCGTAATGTGCTTCGTTCGCAACATCAAATGCTTTTCTCATCAATGCAATTGATTCATCGTCTTTGTGGCATCGAGGGGAGTTTTTTAAAACTTCTTCAAACTGAAGTATAATATTGTCTTTTTCTTCTTGTGAAAATTCACTCATTTTGTTGAAATTTATTCGTCACTTGCAAAGATAACAAAAAAAGAGATGTGTTTCCACATCTCTCATTTTATTTAGAACGTGATTGTTAATTAAAAGAGTAATGATATATGTCTTGGTTGCATTTTTTTGTAATGACATACATCTTGACAGTATTTTAGTTGTCAGTTCCCAGTTATCAGTTGTCAGACGAATCTCTTTCTTGTAATCATCTTACCATTATGGAAATCAAACTGAAAACTGCCTATAGACATCAGTTTATAAATGATTGTGCTATCAATTTATATATTGTTATCGTTATAAAACTAATCACTAATTAAATAGTCTTTAAATATACTTCTACGTTTTTACGGATTCGTTCTGCAATATCACCTTCAGAACCGCGATTTTTTACAAAGTTGTCTCCTGTGATATTTTCAAATAATTCAATATATCGATCGCTGATTGAGGTAACGATTTGTGGCGTCATTTCTGGAACTTGTTGTCCTTCTTTTCCTTGGAAACCATTAGCCATTAACCATTCTCGAACAAATTCTTTTGATAGTTGTTTTTGTGCTTCTCCCTTTTGGAAACGTTCTTCGTAACCTTCAGCATAGAAGTAACGAGATGAATCTGGTGTGTGAATTTCATCAATTAAATAGATTTTTCCGTCTTTTTTTCCGAATTCATATTTTGTGTCAACCAAGATTAATCCACGTTTTGCAGCAATTTCAGTTCCTCTATTGAATAATGCCATTGTGTATTTTTCTAAGACTTCATAATCTTCTTTGGAAACAAGACCACGCTTTAGAATTTCCTCTTTTGAAATATCTTCATCGTGCTCTCCAATTTCAGCTTTTGTTGTTGGTGTAATGATTGGTGTAGGAAATTTTTGGTTTTCCTTCATTCCTTCTGGAAGTTTTATGCCACAAATTTCTCGTGCGCCACTTTTGTATGCTCTCCATGCACTACCACAAAGGTATGCACGAACAATCATTTCAACAGGAAATCCTTGACATTTTAATCCAACAGTCACCATTGGGTCTGGATTTGCAAGTTTCCAGTTCGGACAAATATCTTTAGTTTCGTCAAGAAATTTAGATGCAATTTGGTTTAACATTTGTCCTTTGTAAGGAATTCCTTTGGGTAGAATTACATCAAATGCGGAAATACGATCCGATGCAACCATAACAAGAATATCGTCGTTTATGCTGTAAACATCACGAACTTTTCCGTTGTAAACTCCTGTTTGACCAGGAAAATTAAAGTTAGTTTTTGTTAAAGCGTCCATTATAGTATGTTTTAATTATACGTTAGTTTCTTTTTCAAATGCAGAAATAATGTGTGATACTAATCTATGTCGCACAATATCTTTTTCAGTAAATTGTATTGTCTCAATACCTTTTGTCTTTTCTAATAATTGAACTGCTTTTGCAAGTCCAGATTTATTTTTGTCAGGCAAGTCAATTTGTGTAACATCGCCAGTTACAATGAATTTTGCATGTTCGCCCATTCTTGTTAAAAACATTTTTAACTGATTGAGCGTTGCATTTTGTGCTTCGTCAAGAATTACAAATGCATTATTCAATGTTCGACCTCGCATATAGGCGAGTGGGGCAATTTGTATGACGTTAGTATCAAGATATTCTTGTAGTTTTCTTGGCTGTAACATATCTTGCAATGCATCATAAAGAGGTTGTAGATATGGATTTAATTTTTCTCGTAAATCTCCAGGTAAAAATCCAAGTTTCTCTTCGGCTTCAACAGCTGGACGACAAAGTATGATTCGTTGTACTGCTTTGTCTTTTAGTGCTTTAACTGCAAGTGCAACAGCTGTGTATGTTTTTCCTGTCCCAGCAGGTCCAATTGCAAAAATCAAGTCGTTTTCAACACATTTTTGAACTAATTTTTTTTGATTGCTTGTTCTTGCTTTTATTGGTTTTCCGTCATTGCCATAGAACAAAATTTCATTGTTGGGATTTTCGTTCCCGTGTAAACTTTCGTTCACTTCCAAATTGCCAAGAATTTCTTGTATTTGGTTGAGCGAAATACCATGGTATCTTTGGGCGTGTGTTAACACTTTATGGATTTGACGCTCAAAATTGTCAATTTCTTTTTGACTACCAATGGAGATTATTTCACTACCACGAGCAATGAGTTTGAGTTTTGGAAAAAATTTTTTTATGGCTTCAAATTTCTCATTTTGAACTCCGAAAATGTCTATCGGGTCAATATCATCAAGATATAGAGATTGTTCTGCCATATTATTCTTCTTTTGTTAACAATGCAACAGCAAAAACAGCAATACCTTCTTCTCGACCTACAAATCCCAGTTTTTCTGTTGTTGTTGCTTTTACCGATACGTCAGAACTATTTATTTGTAGGTCGTTAGCAATGTTCTCGCACATTTGGGGAATAAAATTCAACAATTTTGGTCGTTGTAAGCATATTGTTGCATCTATATTGCCAACAAACCAACCATTTTGTTTTAATAAATCATTGGTACGTTGCAACAAGATTCTGCTGTCAATATTTTTAAATTCGTTACTATTGTCTGGAAAATGATATCCAATATCACGCAAGCCAGCCGCACCAAGCAACGCATCACAAATAGAGTGGAGTAGAACATCGCCATCGGAATGTGCAACCATACCACTCGAGTGGTCAATTTTTATGCCACCAAGAATGAAAGGTAATCCTTCTGCAAGCTGATGTACATCGTAACCTTGACCAATACGAATTTTCATTATTTTGTATCGTTAAAATCAAATGTTAATGAGAAACGGAATGTGTTTGCAAGTGGCGAATTTTTACCATTAACAGGAATTAAGTAAGAGAAATCTAACCCAAACACGTTCAAACGAAGACCAGCACCGGCTGTGAAGTATTTTCTATCTCCTTTGGTTTTTGCTTCATTGAAATATCCTGCTCGAATTGCAAATTGATCATTATACCAATATTCTGCACCAATACTAAGCATAAATTCTTTCATTTCTTCACTAAATCCATCTGGTGCATCTCCAAATGATTGGAAAATACCTTGAGGAACTGACACATCATCGTCTTTGCCAATTATGCCTGTTTGATTTCCACTATCATCCTTTACAATAATAGGAGGCGTTGGTACTAACAATTTGTTTACGTCAAAATATATTCCTAATTTATTGTACTGATCTATTTGCATATTGTATCCAGCACCTAATTTTAAATTGGCAGGTATAAAGTCCTTGTTATCATCAGAATAAGAAATCTTTGAACCAATATTTGAAATATTAAAACCAAGTGTTAACAACCCAGGAACCGAACCTTTTATATCTTTAAAATACGTTCCAGAAATATCTGCTGCAACAGCTTTTCCAGCATGATAATTTTCATCTGTTCCTCCTGTTAAATTGGAGTATATGAAACGTGCAGTCATACCCATAACGAAATTGTCTGCCAAGAAACGAGAATATGAAAGGTCAACAGAATATTCTTGAGGAGAAATATTATATCCAGCAGGATTTCCGTCTGCATCATACGCTGGAATATCTCCTAACGAGAAATAGCATAGCGATGCACCAACAGCATCAAGCTTCGAAAGTTTCTTGTATCCAGCAAGATATATCAAATTGATATCTTTGATTCCAAGATTTGCCAACCAAGGAGTATATGAAAGCCCAACTCCAAAATCATCTTCAGCTAATGCGTATTTTGATGCATTGGAATGTTGTGACCAAACATCGGTTGTTGTTGCAGCACCAACATCTCCCATAGCTCCGCTTCGGGAATCTGGCGTTATTGTAAGAAAGGAAACTGCTGTTGTTATAACATTATACTTATCGCTTAAATCTTGACCTGCAGCAATACCTGTTGTTTGTCCCGCATCCATTTGGGCAAAAAGTCCACTGCACAATAATAATGTTGCTGTTGTACTAAATAAACGTCGCATTTGTATTCTAATTAAATTCAAACTATGCAAATATACAATTTTACTTAACGAAAAATAGTGTTGTTTATTGTTTGGTGAAAACTTTTCTTTAAAATGATGTGTCCTATGTTACAATGTATGCAATTCCCTGATTTACAATAGTTATTAAATAATTGTAATAGACCTTGACTATCGTACGCATTTTGTGCTTTTATTCCACATTTTTCCCATTTACACATTATTGAATTTTGTTCTGCAGGAATTTCCATCAATAAATCGTATGCTTTTTGGCGTTTATCCATATCGTTTCGTTCTTTCCCATAGGCGTACAAAAATGGAATAACTGTGTTGATAATAATTGTATCAATTGATTTTTCTCCGAGGTTTACTTGGTGTGATGATGCTTGTTTTCCAAATACGAAATGATTTTTCCAATAGTCACTTGCTTCACATCTAAATATTTCACGAATAGCTTGTAATGAATTAATTTCTAATATTATAGAAACTAATGATTGTGTTGAGTGCAATAGTTTTGCAAATTGTGCAATTTTTATTGTTGGAAAGTTGTGTGGTCGCATTCGTGCAAATTTCCACCATGTAGAACTTATCGGTGTAAGTGAATATTTCTTTTGTAAAAATTCATATTCTTTTCGTAATCTTGTTTCGTATTCATC
>JAZRVS010000108.1:0-1422 GCA_045599365.1 Bacteroidales bacterium | reverse complement strand
AGATGAACCTATGCTTGTCACACCGTCCGGGATTGTTATGCTTGTCAAACCACTACATCCACCGAAGGCCCAATTTCCTATGCTTGTCACACTGTCTGGGATTGTTATGCTTGTAAGTTTGCTGCATTCATAGAAGGCACTATAATAAATCACTTTCGTATTTGGATGTATTTCACAACTTGTGATTGATGTATTTTTTGCTTTTATCAAGAAAAAATATGGATTTGTTTCATTGCCAAGATAATATGCATTGCCATATCCATTGTAAACAAGGTTGTTGCATCCAGAGAAGACATAATTGCCTATGCTTGTCACACTGTCTGGGATTGTCACGCTTGTCAAGCCACTGCAATTATAGAAGGCATAATCACCTATGCTTGTCACACTGTCAGGTATCGTTATGCTTGTCAAGCCACTGCATCCAGAGAAGACATAATCCTTTATTTCAGTTATTGTATTGGGGATTACCAAATCCGTAACCAATTCACCATTGAGATACAACTTCTTTGCATAATACAACGGGTTTGCATAATAACTTCCAAACTCTATATTGCACCATGCGGCAAGGTCTGTGATATGAACGGCAGTCAATCCACTGCAATATTCGAAGGCACCACTACCTATGCTTGTCACACTGTCGGGGATCGTTATGCTTGTCAAACCACTGCATCCGTCAAAGGCATATTTATATATGGTTTTTATTGTATTTGGAATTGTTATATCTGTTGCTGTTCCAACATAATCTACAATAGTTGTGCCATCATAAATGACAAGGCCATTTTCGTCTGTTGTAAGTTTGCTCCCACCTTCTTCTTTATAAACATTGAGTGCATAACACCCGACACCACCATTATCAGTTGAACCTGCGGTTATCGTCAGACTTGATTTGTTCCATACTTCAACAAGTTTATAACAATATTCGAAGGCATAATTACCTATGCTTGTCACACTGTTGCCTATCGTCACGCTTGTCAAACCACTGCAACTATAGAAAGCATAACCACCTATGCTTGTCACACTGTCTGGAATTGTTATACTTGTCAAACCACTGCAATAATAGAAGGCACGATAACCTATGCTTGTCACACTGTCGGGTATCGTCACGCTTGTCAAACCACTGCAATACCAGAAGGCATATTCATCTATGCTTGTCACACTGTCCGGGATTGTTATACTTGTCAAACCACTGCATCCATCGAAGGCATATTGATTTATGGTTTTTATTGTATTTGGGATTATTATATCGGTTGCATTTCCTACATAACCTACAAGAGTTGTGCCGTCATATATTACAAATCCGTTTTCGTCTGTAACTTGTTTGCTTGGTGTATCATCTGTATAAACGTTGAGTGCATAATACCCGACATATCCATTCGATGATGAACCTTTGGTTATCGCAAGAGACGATTTATTCCATACTTC
>JAZRVS010000107.1:0-7455 GCA_045599365.1 Bacteroidales bacterium | reverse complement strand
GTTGCGGGAAATAATTCCAATTGCCCTTGTGAATAATCCTTAAAAGTTACCTTACTCATATGTCTTTGATTTTCAGCAAGATAATGATATTTTTTGTTATAAAAAAAAAGGCTGCCAAAACTTTTTGGACAGCCTCTTTTTGTTTTGAAGATGACAGATAACTATTCTGGTTTGATTGCACCTGTTGGGCAAACTTCTTCGCAAGAACCGCAATCAGTGCAAGCATCAGCGTTTACTTTGAAAATATCACCTTCTTCGATAGCTCCTGCTGGACATTCGCCTTGGCAAGCTCCACAAGCTATACAATCTTCTGAAATTTTGTGTGCCATAATGTTTAATTTTTAATTGTTTATAAATCTATATGCAATAATACAAATTTTATCGCTAAAAGCAAAGATAGATAACTCGTTTTAAGAAATAAAACTATTTATAATTTGAATAATCTACTAATCACTTGTTATGCACCAATATGCCGTTGGCAAAGTACGTGTGTTTTGTGGTTGTTATATTATAAACTTCCTTATTTTCTGTTGATATACGTAAATCAGTTATTGTTACTGGTTGCAACGCATTGCTTTTCCCATCGTGTACATACAATATGTCGTTTTTGCGCAATTCATCGGCTCGAAGCCATTGAGATTTGCACCAAAATGGATGATTGTTCGTACATTGTATGCTTGTCCCATTCGATAGCGAAAGCGTGACAATAGGATAGGTATCCACCGTATGTTTCATAACTCGTAACACAAGTGCCGTGTCAATCTTGTGTGTTTCGGTATCATACGCCATTATCACATCGTTTTCTTTAACATCTGCAATGCGTTTGTTTCGTAAATCCTGTAATTCAACCAGAGTGTTTTTGTCAAAACAGGTACTGTACATTTGAATTAACGTATTAGGCAACTCTTTGTTAAATCTATCGTGATAATATTTAAGTTGATTCTGACATACAATGAGTGATTTCAGATTCTTTAATTGAAAAATGCCATCGGGAAGAATTTGCATTTCTTTTTGGATACATTGACCGTAATTTCCTAAATATAAGGCATCCAGTTGTTGTAATAAATGCATATTCGATGGTAATTCGTTAAAACATTCATAAAGAGCCAATTCTTTCAAGTTTTTAAGATTTGACAATAGTTTGATTGTTGCTTGTGGATTGGAAATCTTTGTAGAACGAATTATAATGTTTGTAAGATTTTGTAATTGCAATAATTCATTTGGCAAAGATTGAATAGGTTGTATGTCATTTATGAAAAGTTGCGTAACATTTTTACATAAAAAAATTTCAGATGGTATATTCTTAAATCCTCGACCACTAATAGTTATGGAACGTAATCTTGGTAATTGTGTTATTTTATGAATGTGTTTATTAATTATTGATCTATAGACACTATCTTCTTTATCATTATTATTGATTGACAAAGATTCTAGATTTATATATTGGTCAAGGTTACTGAAGATTGAATCAACTTGTGAGTAGTTTTTCTGTTTCCAACGGCAATCAATTTGTAGTTCATAGGTCGTTTCGTATGAGGAATTCTCAATTTTTCTTTCAGAAATCAAATTCCCTTGTTTGTAATATTCAACTTTTAGTGTATCGCCATTTTTGTTGATGTAAACTGCATTCCCTTCAAGTTCATCGTCTTTATAATTACAAGTTACTTGTATGGTGTTGCGTCGTGTCCAATACGTCGTTTCTCCTTGTTTTAACCCATTTTTATAATGAAAAGTTCCATTTTTACCATCCAACCAATAATATGGATTGTCGTTATAAATCCAATTCATAGTATAGTCACCATCAAGTTTATTGTGTACGTAATTGGTTTCAAGATATTTATGCCCATTTTTATTATATGAAATCCACGGACCATTCAATTCTCCGTTTTTATATACACACGATGTACGTAGTTGATGATTGTCATAGTAAGACTTCCATTCGCCAGAAAACTCGCCATTTACCACAGTACATTCCGCAGCCAATAGGGTAAAATCTGGATCGGCATAGATTTTATATGTACCGTCTTTTTTCAGAAACGCATTTTCAACAATGTCATCCCAATAGTCAAATATGTCACCATAATGAACAACCCAACTTAAATCAGAAGGATTCAAACGATATCTTGATTTGGATATGTCAAAATATGCGGTATCGTAAAAATTGATTTTTTTTGTTTGCCCAAAAATGTTTACGGTACAAAACAAAAATAGAATGTAGAGTAGTGCTTTTTTCATTTTTTTGTGTAGAATTACAACCTAAATGATTGAATAATAACTAAACAAGACGCGAGACCTCGCGTCTCTATTAATTACTTTTCCTTGTATTTCTTGAATTTAAGTGCTTTCATCAACCACATTGGAAGCGGTTTCTTTGGATCGCGTCCTTTCATCGATAATGAATAGAATGGAAGAATAGGCAACTTGTATGTTTCTGTAAATTCAATTAATGTTCCACCCATATCTTCAATGTAGGCGAACATTCCAGCTGCGTCACCCATGTCGAAGTTGCCACCATTTAATAGTTCCAATGTGTCAACGGTGAACGGACAACCTTTTTCTTTACATACGTTACGTAATACGTCAACTCCTTGAACATCAAAACATAAGTGTATGAATCCACGATCGCCCCAGAAACGTCCTTCGAACATTTTCTTTGGTTCGCGGTCAGTTACTTCTACAAGTTCAATTTCGCTTGGTCCGAAGATTTTTCCAAATCCACCTATACGTTCTTCAGAATGACGAAGCAACAAACGTTTGAATGAATTTTGTCCGCCTGGTACGAAACCAAAATCATCGCAAACTTTTGATTCTGTGTTATATACTTCAATATCGTAACCAAGAATTTCTTTGTATAAACCTTTGGCTTTTTCTATATCTGGAACGCCAATAACGGCACCAGCAGAAAGTCCAGTAATTTTTCCTTCATCTTTGAATTTGTAGGCATCAAGAATTACTTGGAAATAGTTGCCAAATGGGTCTTGTAACCAATAATATTTGTCGCCTTTTGGGTCGGTGCAAAAATCAGAAACCTTAGTTCCATCGGTTTTTGCTTTGAAAAAAGCTTGAGATTTTTCTAAATTGTCGGTGCGGATTTTTCCTGCGTAGATACCTAAATCACCTAATTGTATGTCGAACAATGGTTTAGTTGATTCATGCGATTTGTATTGCCAAATTTCAAAACCGCCGCCACCTTGCAAACTAATTGTTAAAATAGCGTGACGACGATGAGGAACGCCACCAGTGTAACGTAACATATATTTTGCTTCGGAGTCGTCGTCAAGAATTTTTACATCGGCACCGAAATTTTCGCGGTACCATTTCCAAGCAACGTGAACATCAGTTACTCCGATGCCAAGTTGCTCCATTCCGTGTATGTAATAGTTGTTTTCCATTTATGTTGGATTTATTTTAGTTGCAATTTTATGAAATAGGCGAGGGAACTTTCTGTAAATCTGAACCATAATAAGTTCGCCTTTGCCCACTAATATTTCGTGTTTTTTCTTTGCCACGCCTTTCAAAATTCGCTCGGCACAAATGGTGGTGTCCAAACCTTTTGCTTGTCCGGGATCCATTTCGCCGTGTGGCGTTCCGTCTTTCGTGAGTGCCGACAATGAAATGTCGGTATTGATTCGTCCTGGTGAAACAATCGTCACAGCAATGTTTTGGGAACGCATTTCAATGTCTAAAGCTTCGTAAAATCCGTAAATTGCGTGTTTCGCAGCACAATAAGCAGAACGTTGTGGAAATCCAAAACAACCTGATATACTGCTTGTTACCACAATATGTCCGAAGCCATTTTGAATCATTTGTGGAAGAACCGCTTTGGTAATAATGATGGAACTGAAATAGTCAATTTC
Organism: Bacteroidales bacterium; assembly: GCA_045599365.1. Classification (GTDB taxonomy): domain Bacteria; phylum Bacteroidota; class Bacteroidia; order Bacteroidales; family UBA1715; genus UBA1715. The sequence goes on along the minus strand of JAZRVS010000107.1, from coordinate 3,598 downwards.
CATTATTTTGCGGTCGTTTGCGATAGGAGTTTCTATGGTAAGGGAACGTTGGCTGATGCCTCCATTGTTGACTAAAACGTCAATTCTTCCAAATAGAGTAATTGCTTCTTTTGACTTCGCTTCAAGAGATTCGGTTTGTTCCAAATCAAGCGGAAAAACTTCGCATTTTGCGCCGTTTGCTTTGCATTCGTTTGCAATAGCTTCTAATTTTTCGATGCGTCGAGCTGAAAGAATCAACGAAACACCTCCTATTTTAGAGAATGCAAGAGCAACGTGTTTTCCAATACCACTTGACGCTCCAGTAATCCAAATAACGCGATTCTTAAAGTATGTAGAAGGTTTCGGCATTAATAATTATTGTAAATCATTTCGAGCATTTTAACTTCTTTTTCCTTCATTTCATAGTCGGTGTCAAAACAACCATTAAACATCAAGCAAAAAGCGACTTCTTTTCCTGACTTTGTTTCCATATATCCCGCCAAGTTTCGTACACCAGACATAGAACCTGTTTTTGCGTGAACTTTGTCAATTAAGTTAGATTTGAAAGGGAAAGAGCGAAGAGTTCCAGTTCTACCAGCAGTTGGCAAACTTTTGTAGAATGACGAATTTTTACCGCCAACGGCATTAAATTCTTTTACCAAAAATTCCGACATGTGATTGGCATTTGAAATATCAGGACGAGAAAGTCCACTTCCATCAAACAACGAAAGACCAGTAGATTTTACACCAAGAGATTTTACGTAACTCATTACACTTAATGCACCGTCAGAAAACGAACCAGAATTTCTTTTTGTATAAGCCAAATAGCGACAAAGATGTTCAGCGTAATTATTACTACTATAATAATTCATTATGGCTACAATGTATTGTAATTGAGGAGAATATATCTCTTTTAATACGGTAATGTTAGACCCTTTTTTCGTTATTTTATATTCGTGTGTGTATGGAACCAAACCTTTTCTAAAAAATGCCATGTGCATTTCCATACCTAATACATCTGGAGGCGAAGGCATTGCGCTTCTCACCACGTATTCATTGCGATTTGGTGGTATGTAGCCTGTTATTTTTACAAGTTGATCGTCTGCATTGGAATGAAGTAATATTGTTGAATCGGCTTCTTCGTCTTGTGAAACAGAAACAGCGGAGTTCTCTGTACTATCTGTCAAAGCAACTACTTCGCCTTTATTTCCCGTTTTTATGCTAATTTGGAAGATATTATCTTGAAAAGATACAGGAAAAACGCCAGCAGCATATTCTTTTCCAAAATCATCGAATAGCCACGTAGAAGGAATCGCTTCTTTTGAATCTTTGTAAAGCGAACAATCAATAACGACACTTCCCTTTATTTTTGTAATGCCAGCATCTGTAACGGCTTTTACAATAGTATCAATAAATGATTTTGTGTTCGGGAAAAATTTAGATCCCATAGTTGGGTCTCCACCGCCAACAATTACAATATCGCCATTGAGAGTACCATTTTTCTCTATTGTACCAGTGTAACCCAAGGTCGTTTTAAAACGAAAATCATCACCCAATATTGATAGAGCGGCGGCAGACGTGTATAGTTTTACAATTGATGCTGGCGTCATTGATTTGTCACCGTTTACTTCTGCAAGAATATTGTTTGACTCTAAATCGCGTACGCTCACACTTACTTGTGCATGTTGAAAGTGTTTGTCAGAACAATAACTCTCAATGTCTTTTTGCATATTCTTTTGACCAAAAGCTGTAAAACCTTGGAATAGAAGTAATACGCAAATCAATCGTGTAAATGTCAGTCTTTTCATTGGCTAAAAACAATATGATAAACTAAATTCTACATAATCAGCTTGGAAACACTGTGTTTTTATGAACATACCCAATGCCATTTTTTGTTTGTCAAATGAATTCCATATTGGGTAGAATTTGAAACCAGTTTTTGGCGCAAATAATGCTTTGTGCCATAAATGGTCCCATTCTCGTTCCATAAAGTAATCTCGGTAAAATGGATCTATTACCTTGATTCCTAAATCGGTAACAAATCCGAAACGATTAATTAAAAATTCATGACCAACGTGTAATGTCCAAACCGTTGAGCCTAAAAATTTAAAATGATTATAATAATCGCTCAAATGAATAAATGTGTGATAACTATCATAGTATGATACAGAAACACCAAATTGAATTTCATTTATGTTTGTTAAGCGTTTTGAAATACCAGCATACAACTTGTAAATGTTGTAATTTGGACCCTCTGCTGGCCATGTTGAAAATGCAAGTTCGTGTCGTCCAAGTGATACGCTAATAACTTTTTTCCATGCTGTATCTTGTTGTGGTAAATATTTTTTTCTTGTACCAATTCCTTCAAGAGTACCTGGAGTGTACATTATTCCAATTTTTGCTGTTACATCGTTTAAACCAAGATTGGGAATATTTGTATGTCCGTTTGAAAAATGTAAAAATGATGTGCCTGCTTCAATTCTCCATTCTGGCAAGAATGCAAACCAAACAGCCAAAGACAATTCCGTTGCATTGGTAATGTGAGAACCAACGAGTTTATTCTCAGTGTTATCAATTTTGTCGTATGGATTGGTGAACCATGCGAAACCTGTACCCAATTTTACATTCATTCCTATTGATTTACTTTCAAAGAATGAATAGCGCCACGTTGGGTAAAGTGCAAATACAGAGCCTAATACGTCAGAAGTTCCTAAATATCCGTATAAACCAGTAATTCCAACTTCTGGCTTTAGATACCAATTGAAAAAACTGCCCTCTTGCGTTCCTGTTTTCATTGTTGCAGAAAGTTGCAAGTAGTTTGAGTTGTTTTTCCCTTGTATTTCCTTTGCATTTAAGACGTTACCATGTAAAAAATCAAATGAAAATTGTGGCGTAATAACACCACCATCATTTTGTGAAAATGCCAACAGACTGGCAAATACGACAAGTATGCTTGTAAAAAATCGTTTCACGAGAATAAATTTTTCGCTAATATAGCGATTTTATCTAAATGAATTCCAATAAGATATTAACGCGTTTTACACAATTTCCCCAAGAGCTTTACCAACATCTTGTTGTACGAAACAATTGACTTTCCAAATTTCAATAATCATTGTTTAGAAACAATGTCGTCTTGATTCTTGGCTCCTGAAACCAATAAAAAACCTCCGAAGCTCTCGCCCCGAAGGTTTAATTGTGAATTGTGCGTTGTGCATTATTTCACTGCCACTCCTTGCATTTCGTTTCCTACTTGCACGAAATATACACCTGCTTGTAAGTTTTGGTTTGCAATTTTCTGACCAAGACTTGTAAATACAAATTCTGGTGCTTCGCCATTTACAAAGATTTGGTTGTTTACGATTGAAATTGCGTTTGAAAGTTCCACATTTTCAATTGCTGTTGTTGTACTTCCGCCAGTGCCATCTGCATTTTTAGTTGTGAACGAGCCTGTATATGCTTTTAAAACAGATTTACTTTTATCCAATGCCTTGAAAGAATAATTGTAGCCTGTTGATGCAGAAAGACCCGTAACTGTGAATTGATAGCCTTCTACGGCTGCTTTGAGTTGCGAGTTAGAAAAATCTATATTTGCCAACTGCCCTTGATTGTTGAACGTAAG
>JAZRVS010000106.1:0-20147 GCA_045599365.1 Bacteroidales bacterium | reverse complement strand
CATCATCACGTACCATTTTTACTGGTCTTCCTTTGTCATCTAAAGAAATAGAAAATTTCACTTCATCGGTTCTGCCATCTTCGGTAAGAGTTAATGAATTTGGAATCTTTTTGCTAATGTTTTTTATAAATTGTGCAAAGTAAATAGGATTCCCATTCATAAGGAATAGTGCTATATCAACATTTGTATTGTTATCAATATCTGAGTATGCAATAGTATAGAATCCAGTTTCCTTGTCTTGATATATATCTTTAATTTCCGTTACATTGTTGTTGTTCCAAGTATATAACTCGGAACCATCATCATACACTGAAGAAGCAAGAAAACCTCTATCATTATATGTATAGTTTGTTGTATAAACCTCTTCATCATAAATGTTTTCAAATTTTAAAATAGTTTTTGTTGATGGATCTAATGTTATTTTTGCTTTTTCTTCATCGGTGTAAACTATATCAATGCTATTGTCTGAAGTATAGGTAAAATTAGTTCCATAGCTATAACCTTCTCCATCGGATTCAACGATGCTTGTCAACTTATTATTTTCATATGTAAAATTGAATTTGCCCGAATCGCCGTCAGAATAAGTATAGGTAATACATTTTACAAAAGAGATTCCATCAGGATTCTTTGGGTCTTTGTCATAATCATCCAAACCCAATTGAGACAATTCGTTGTTGAGTTTTTTCTGCAATTCCTTGTCTTCGTTTGCTTCAGCGACCTGCAATTGTAACAAAACGCAAATCACTTGCACAGAAGAAAATTCATCTGGTAATACACATATCAAAATAATGATGGTTCCTTCTTTCCAAACTTCTTTAATGGAAGTTTCTGGATCGTTTTCCTTTTCTTCCATTGCCTCTTTATATGTTTTTTCGGCATCGTCTGCATTGTTACAGATTTCATTAATCGTGTAACCAGTAGCTACTTCACCTTCGTAAGAAACAGTTTCCTTGCAAGTTCCAATAACTTTATCGTTGTCGTCAGTAAGAGGATAAGTAATGATTAATTCAGAACCAGTGTCCTGATATGTTGCTTTTGATGGTTTTGGATTATCTTCTTTGTCGTCATCAACGCAACCAACAAGCGAAAAACTTGTTACCTATGCAAAAAAGCAAATAAAATTTTGGATTTTCATATTTTAAACATAAAAAAAAGGTAGAATCAAATAATAAGCACGAAAATATAAAAAATTATTATTCATTAATATTTTTGTGTAATGATATACATACTAATTGTAATTTAATTATCAGTTAGCAGAAGAATCTCTTTAGATCAATTATTCCGTTCTTTTTCTCGTCTTTTCTTATACAATTGATACGAATTCACCGAATTGTGGCAAATACTATATAAACCTCCCGCTACGGCTGTTACAGGGTTCAAAAATGTTGCTCCCATCCAAATCATAAAAACAGTACTCTTTTGTCCCAATGCTTGTCCACCACTTATTCTATCTCCCGACTTTGTAGCTACTGTTTTTCCTAAATAAAATTGTAACAAACAACAAAAAGCGGTTACAATAGACATTCCTATAAAACAAACAAGCGAGACGTTACTATGTACCAATGCACGCGTTGTTACAGCCAAAGCCAATGGCAATGCAACCAGCCACAAATAAAAAGCTAAGTCTTTTATTTTTAGCAATATAGCAAGAAATTTCGGAACAAAAACTCTTGTCAACCAAGCGAAAACAAATGGCAACACTAACAATGGAAAAACTTGCTTAATAATGATAAAAAATGAATGAAAAAAATTCATTCCAATACTTGGATTTACAATCGGAACAATTAGAGGAACTAATATTGATGTTACAGCGTTTGAAAGAATGGTATATGCCACCAATGTTAATTTATTTCCTTCTAATTTATCAACAATAACAACAGCAGCCGTTGCTGTTGGACAAATCATACAACACATTGCACATTCTATAATAATAGTAGCATTCTCCATATTAAATATTGGTACCAACATTGCCAACAACGTAAACGACACAGACTGTATAAGTGCCAACCAAATATGCCATTTTTTTATTCTGATTTCTTTCGGATCTATCTTACAAAAAGACAAATACAACATTATAAATAACAATCCTGGTTGTACAATTGACACAAAATCATTTGCAAACGCTCTTACTCCAGATGAAAAATGACACCAGTGAAATGCAAAATATGACAAAACACCAACAATCATTGCTATTGGCAACGACCAATCTTTCACAAAACGAATTATGGTAGAGACCTTCATCATTCAACTTATTAATACCCTATCAAAAATACCTTACCTTCTGGAAAAACACGCAACGACGGCATTGGTAAATGATAGAAATTCAGATATTTACAAATGTAATAACCGACATTTCTATTTTGAAAAAACTTCGTCAAATTCACATCAAAACCAATAAAAAACTCTTGTTGAATTTCTTTCGATGAATCAAGTGTTTTAAGATTTCTGGCACTCATACCAATTGCTAAATCAATACAATACGGGAATTTATATTTTGATTTTTCTTTACAAAACAAATTTGCCCAATCTACCGTCATCCAAAAATATTGACGATCATAATCATCAATAAACGAATACGAATCTTGCAAATTAAATGAAGCCTTGTATTTGTAATATTCTGTTTCATACGAATAATCCCAATCATAACTCCATTTAAAATTAAAATTTCTAAAGAAAGGTACTTTTGCTTGTAAAACTGGGTAGAAAGCCCCCAAAACATTAGCTATTTCATCGTAAATACTAAATCCCCAAAATGGAGAATAGCCATCTTTTATTTCAATTACCGTAGCATTCAATACTCCTAATGTAGCGCCACCCCACATTGACCAATTTTCAGGAACATTAAAAACTTGTAAAATATCTGAAAATGCGTTTGATACAAAACAAGATGCTGTAAAATGCCCTAATTTGTCTAAATTACGAGCATAATGTAAATCTGAACCACCATCAAAATGAAAACTCGAACGTCTTCCACTCCACCACGCGTTGTCCATATATACATACACACCCGCGAGTGCTAATGGCGTAATTGAACCTGTTGCTATCAAGCCAGGTACATTCAACTTTCTTTCGACAGAATCTACTCGTTGTGAATACGAATTGAATGTCGGAAAAATCAATAAAAACAACGAAAATATGACAACTACCTTACGCATATTCAAAAAGCACGCAAATCTATAAAAAGATTTTGCCATCAATATCAAAAATTGAATGAATTGCTATAGTTTCTCCATTTTCAAAAAGTAGAACTCCTTCATACTCATTGAATTTCAACAACTTTGAAGAAATAATACAATATTTTCCACCACTTTTCTTCTCGTCATTTTGAAAATACGTTATTGTGAGCAGTGGCTTTTCAGATATTCGCGACCGAAGAATTTCCATTTTACGATTGAGTTCATCAATTTTCGATTCATCTAAATCTTGCATATCATCTGTCAATCTGGCTGTTTCTTGTATTGCATCGCCATGTCCTGTTAGAGCTGCAAATGGTGCAAATTGAGCCGCTCTATTCATCATCGACATTCGCGGATGATGTTTCGGTTCATAATGCGGTAAATCTATTATATCACCATACTTCATGCTTTATGTCCTCCAATTTGATTATTTCTATCCTTTGCAGTTGCTCCCTCTTGATAATTCAATCCTTTCAAAATAGCATTTTTACCAAATTTCTTCTTGATAGTAAGTAACGATTCTTGTATATTTCGTTCTTTTTGTAAATCTCTCTGTAGTATTTTTTCTTTCTCTTCAATAAATTCATTGTCGCTAAACAAATTCAATTGTTGCTCATTTTTGTTTTCTGCTTTTGTCTCGTCAACTACATGATTAGTAGTTATATTAATCCGACGAATCAACAAATTAGGATTTACAATCTTATCATACAATGACACAACAGCTTCAATAATCAATTTTGAAGAAGATGTTTGTTGGGGAAGATTTATTGTTCCATGAACTGGCTTGGGTACAGTACGACCATAATAATCTGTCGCAATATCACTATCAGCAACTGTCTTAATAGATTCTTTTTTTAGACTTTCTGTATCATATCCAATAGAAAGAACCAATTGATTGGTTACCAATTTTTTATCAACCAAATCAAGAGAAATTGCATCGGCCATTTCTTGAACAACAACACGAGCTTTTTTGAAATCATACGGACAATGAAGCACTTGTCCTGAACTCAAAGAATTTGTTTCTGGTTTATATGCTTTTATTTCGCTAATAGTACAAGGTTCCCAGCCCCACGCATGATCAATCAACAACTCTGCATTCACTCCAAATTGAGCATACAAAAAATCTTCATCCTCTATTGAACATTGCGCAATATCGCCCATGGTGTGTATATCGTACTTTTCAAGTGTTTTTGCAGTTCCACTACCAACGCGCCAAAAATCCGTCAATGGTGTGTGATTCCAAAGTCGTTTTCGATATGACATTTCATCTAATTCGGCAATACGAACGCCATCTTCGTCAGCATCAATATGTTTTGCAACAATATCCATCGCAATTTTGCAGAGATACAAATTTGTTCCTATACCTGCAGTTGCTGTAATTCCAAGATTATTATACACTTCTTGTATCATCCTTTTGGCAAAATCACGAGCATTCAACTTACTGATTTTCAAATAATTTGTTGCATCAATAAAAACCTCATCAATAGAATACACGTGAATATCTTCTGGCGCTACGTACTTCAAATAAATTGAATAAATCATCGTACTATATTTAATGTAATACGACATTCGAGGACTTGCAACAATATAGTCAACAGCATATTCTGGATGTTTTTGCAATTCATTTGCATCATAAGAAGAACCACGAAACGTATGATTGGGAGCACGCCATTGGCGAACATTGTTAACGTCTTTTATTTTTTGAACCACTTCAAACAAACGAGCTCTACCAGGTAATCCAAATGATTTCAACGAAGGTGAAACTGCCAAACAAATAGTTTTTTCCGTACGACTTTTATCCGCAACAACCAAATTCGTTTTTAATGGATCAAGTCCCCGCTCTACGCATTCTACCGAAGCAAAATACGATTTCAAATCTATTGCAATATATGTTCTTTGCGTTTCCATTTCCGCAAGCAAGGTACGAAAAATAGTGATTAGTGTTTAGTGATTAACGAATAGTGTTTAGTGATTGACAAAAAGTAGATAAATAATCATGACAGCGATTTATGCCAATTATCAAACGAATCTCTTTGCGTAAACAACTTTCCATTATGGAAATCAAACAGAAAATAGACTTCTACACCAAGTACATAATAGAAATGGTTAATTACTATTGATAAATTTCCGTACTAAATCATTTTTCGTCGTTTTTTATTCTTTACATTTGCAAAAAACAAATGAATATGAAGAAATTTTTCTCTATACTACTTGCCACTATTTCTATTGTTATTTTTTCGGCAAGTACACAGCAAAAAACACTTAACACACAAGGTACAACTGTTGCTACACGTATTTTACCTCCAGCTGGATTTGTTCGTGACGATTGTACTACAAGTTCTTTCACATACTATTTGCGAAATGTACCACTCAAGTCTCATGGTTCAAAAGTACATTTATTTGATAATTCAGTAAAAAAATACCAAGATGGTACGTTTGCCGTTGTTGATATGGAAATTGGAAATACCGATCTCCAGCAATGTGCTGATGCAATTATACGACTTCGAGCAGAATGGTTATGGAAACAAAAACGCTATTCCGATATTCATTTTAATTTCAGCAGTGGCGATAAGATAGAATACACGAAATGGGCAGAAGGTTATCGAATTAAAGTTCTTGGAAGCAAGATTTCTTGGTCTAAAACTGCCGAAAAAGATTATTCTTATATCACTTTTAGAAAATATCTTGATAAAGTTTTTATGTATGCTGGCACAGCCTCACTTACTCGCGAACTAGTTTCTGTACCAATCAATAACATACAAGCTGGCGATATATTCATTCATGGTGGAAATCCTGGACACGCAATGATTGTAATGGATGTCGTTTCAAATCCAACAACAAAACAAAAAGCTTTTATTGCTGCTCAAAGCTTTTTACCAGCACAAGAAATAGAGATTGTTCGCAATCTTAACGATGCAACAAATTCACCTTGGTATATCATTGATAGCAAGTCTCAAAACTTTGCTTTTCCACAATGGACTTTTTCCACATTTGAATTGAAACGATTTAAATAATGAGTCAAAAATACGACATTGTTATTGCTGGTAGCGGACTTGGCGGACTTGTTTGTGGATATATCCTTGCTAAAAAAGGTTTCAAAATTGCCATTCTTGAAAAAAATGCACAAATAGGTGGGTGTTTACAATCATTCAACCGCGGTGGAGTTAAATTTGACACTGGTATGCACTACATTGGTAGTATGGAAGAAGGTCAAATTTTATATCGTTTTTGGAAATACCTTCATTTAATAGAATCCGTTCCTCTCCAACGTCTCAACAATGATGGCTTTGATATCATTCATTTGAATGGCGATGAATATAAATATGCTTCGGGATACGATAATTTTATTAACACTTTAGCAAAAAAATTCCCGAACAATGTTGATGATTTACAAAACTATGTGCAACATATTCGTGATATTGCTAATGCCTCACCACTCTACAATCTTCGTAAGATTCAAAACAATGTTTTCCTTGAACCTGATTACATCAAAACAAGTATAAATGATTTCATCGCTGCAAACACGAAAGATCCTATTCTTCAAAATGTTTTGGCGGGGAATCTACCTCTTTATGCTGGTGTAAAGGACAAAACTCCAACATATATCCACGCATTGATTTCTAATTTCTATATACAAAGTGCATATAGAATTATCGGTGGCAGCGAACAAATTGCTAAATCGTTGGCGGATTCTATAAAAAAATTTGGAGGAGACATTTTTACTCATTCCGAAGTTGAAAAATTCATTTGTAATGATGAAAAAGCAACGGCAGTTAAACTCACAAATGGTGAAATTGTTGAAGCAAATAGTTTTATCTCCAATATACACCCTCAAGTAACCATCAGCAAAATTGATTCTCCTATGATTCGTAAAGCCTATAGAGTTAGAATCAACGGATTGCAAAATACAATTTCAAATTTTACCGTTTATATCAAATTTAAACCGAATACTACACCATACCTCAACTATAACTATTATTATTACAAGAATACCGATGTTTGGGCAGGAAATAATTATGACTCCGAGAAATGGCCTGAACAATATCTATTTATGCACCAATGCAAAGAATCTAACCAAAAATTTGCAGAAAGTGCAGAATTGATTGGCTATATGCGATACAATGAAGTTGAGCAATGGTCTGGAACTCGTGTCGGTAAACGTGGCGAAGATTACGAAACTTTCAAAAAAATAAAAGCTGATCGTATGCTCCAAGCTTTGGAAGTATCATTTCCTGGCATACGAAATTGTATAGATTCATATTACACTTCCACTCCTCTTACATACGAAAACTATACAAACACTATGTATGGCTCTATGTATGGCATTATTAGAGATAAAAATTTTCCAACACAAACACTTGTATCACAAAGAACTAAAATTCCAAACCTTTTTATGACAGGACAAAACATCAATTCTCACGGAATTTTAGGAGTAACAATTGGTTCGGTCATTACATGCGCTGAATTTTTAGGGTTAAATGAAGTTATTCAAGAATTTTACGAAAATTAGTATCTTTTTCAACGTAAATTTTTACCTTTACCCAAAAGCAATGATATGGATTTCGGAACAATCACAAAAAAAACGTCTTACACGTTAATTGAGATTTTGGTTGAGCGCTTAGATATACAAATTTCCACTCAACTAAAGTCAGAATTAGTACAACTCAATGGCAATTTAGAAAAAAACATAGTACTTGACTTAACCAAATGTACCTATTGTGATTCGTCTGGATTAAGTGCTATTTTGGTTGCCAACCGCTTATGTAAAAATTCTAATGGAACATTCGTTTTGTGTGGTTTGCAAGAAGCCGTAAGTCGCTTAATTTCCATTTCCCAATTAGAATCAGTACTCAATATCGTTGATAATAAAGAAAAAGCAGAAGAATTTTTGCTATCGTAACTTATGGAGGACTATTCACTTACTATTTTAGGTTGTAGTTCAGCAACACCAAATTCATTGCGATTTCCATCAGCACAAATTTTGCATGCTTTTGGAAAATATTTTCTACTTGATTGCGGTGAAGGAACTCAAATCCAACTACGGCGAGCAAAAGTTCCATTTGAAAATATCAACAATATTTTCATTTCGCACCTGCACGGAGACCATTACTTTGGTATTTTTGGTCTGTTGGCTTCGCTTAATCTCACTGGCAGAAAAACACCTTTGGTTATTTATGGACCAAAAGGATTAGAAAATTTAGTACAATACCAATTTCAAGCTGATGGACAACAATGGAAATTTCCTATTTTTTTCAAAGAATTACCCAAAGAACCTTTTGCTTGCATAGAAGAAAAAAAAAGTTACAAAATCTACTCTATCGCACTTAACCATAGAATTGATTGTTGGGGATTTTATTTCGTTGAAAACGAAAAAGAACGAAACATAAAGAAAGATGCTATACAAAAATATCAATTGGGTATTGAAGACATAAAATTTATAAAACAAGGTGCAGATTTGACTCTTGAAAATGGAACCATAATTCCAAATGAAGAAATGACAACAGCTCCTCGTAGTCCTTTTTCATACGCATATATTGCCGACACGTTATTCAAACCAGAAATTGCAAAACACATAGAAAATGTTGCTCTTATGTATCACGAAGCTACATTTTTAGATAACAATTTGGAACTTGCAACTCAAACATTCCATTCCACTGCTCGACAAGCGGCTGAATGTGCAAAATTAGCACATGCCCAAAAACTTATAATTGGTCACTATTCCGCTCGTTACCGAAATTTAGAGGAACATTTACAAGTGGCAAGCGAAATTTTTCCAAATACAGAATTGGCTAACGATTTATTTTCTTACACGTTGAACAAACAACCAAAACAAATTTGGGGAGGAAAAGAATGAAACTAACACAATTATCACTATATAACTTCCGAAACATCAACGAATTATCATTTGAATGCAATGATTCAGTCAACTGCATTATTGGGAAAAATGGTGTCGGCAAAACAAATATTCTTGATGCAATATATTACCTCTCATTCTGCAAAAGTAACTTCATTTCCAAAGATGAACTAAATGTTCGTCATGGCGAAACATCCTTTGCTATCAATGGGACCTATGATATTGACGATGTAACTATAAAAGTATCGTGTGCGTACGATTCAACAGAAAAAAACAAAATTGTAAAATGCAACGACAAAAAATATACAAGATTCGCAGACCATATAGGTTTGTTACCGCTTGTATTTGTGTCGCCTTCCGATATATCTCTTATTACCGATGGTAGCTCTGAGAGACGTAAATTTTTGGACTCATACATTTCAATGTACGACCACGAATATCTCAACAAACTACTATCATACAATAAATTACTACAGCAACGAAACGCAATGCTCAAAGAACCAAATGGTTTTGATGAGACGTATTTATCTATACTCGACGATAAACTTTCTATGCTTGGAACCGCAATTTTTCAAGTACGACAAACGGCTGTCTCTGAACTTTCCAAACGCACAAAAAAATTCTACTCAACAATTGCATCAAGCGAAGAAACTGGAATTGTATATGAATCTCAACTACACAATAACGATATGAAATTCTTGTTAGACAAGAACTACGAACGAGATAAATTTTTATCATATACATCTGTTGGTATTCATCGGGATGATTTATTATTCACATTTGATAATGAACTAATAAAAAATGTTGCTTCACAAGGTCAGAAAAAAAGTTTCCTTTTAGCTCTGAAATTTGCACAATACCAATTAACCAAGGAATTCAAAAATGGTCAAAAACCAATTCTATTATTAGATGACCTTTTTGATAAACTTGACAAAACACGCGCAAATAACATATTCAATATTGTTGAACAGGAAGAATTCGGTCAAATATTCATTACCGACACAGATAAAATGTTGTTAAACAGTATCTTTGAGCAAAAAAAATCAACTGGTGTTTTTTGGAATCTCGATAATGGAAAAATCGTTAAAATGTAGAGAAAATTGATTTTTCCTTTCTTTTTTCAAAAAAATAGTAATTTTGTGCCGATTTTGTAAATGACGAAGTCTATAACAATGTTAGAGATTTTTTATTACAAAGTTCTTAAAAGACAAATCGTGCGATGACTGAAAATTTAGTAATTGTTGAGTCTCCTGCAAAGGCAAAGACTATTGAAAAGTTCTTAGGAAAAGAATTCACTGTAATGTCAAGTTACGGACATATCCGTGATTTAGAGAAAAAAGGGTTGGGAATTGACGTTGAAAAGTCGTTTACTCCATTGTATGAAATCTCTGCAGACAAGAAAAAATTAGTTACTGAATTACGAAAGGCTGTAAAAGAGACCAAAAACGTATGGCTTGCATCCGATGAGGACCGCGAGGGAGAAGCTATTGCTTGGCACTTGGCCGAAGTTCTAAAACTTCCTGTAAAAACAACGAAACGTATTGTTTTCCACGAAATTACAAAAGATGCCATAATTGATTCTCTCAAAAAACCTCGTACCATAGATTTAAAATTAGTTGATGCTCAACAAGCTCGTCGCGTTTTAGATAGATTGGTCGGGTTTGAATTATCTCCAATCCTCTGGAAAAAGGTTAAGCCACAATTGTCTGCAGGTCGCGTTCAATCAGTTGCAGTACGAATAATTGTTGAACGCGAACGCGAAATAAACAACTTCAAAACCGAATCTTCGTACCGAATTGTTGCTGATTTTGTAGCAAATCAAAATGGTAAAAAATATACGTTCACCGCTGAACTATCAAAACGATTTTCAACTAAGAAAGAAGCAGAAGAATTTTTAGAAAAAGCAAAAAATGCTCAATTTGAAGTTTCTGCTTGCGAGAAAAAACCAACGACAAAACGACCTGCGCCACCATTCACAACTTCAACTTTACAACAAGAAGCAAGTAGAAAATTCTCTTTCCCTGTTGCTAAAACAATGCAAATAGCACAACAATTGTACGAATCAGGACGAATCACCTATATGAGAACCGACTCTGTAAATCTATCTGCATTGGCTATCAGCTCGTCCAAAAAATTCATTCTAGAGAATTTTGGTGAGAATTATTCTAAGGTTCGAAAATATTCAACAACGTCTAAAGGTGCTCAAGAAGCTCACGAAGCAATTCGTCCAACCTACATTGACACCGAAATTGTATCGTCAAATGCTGATGAACAACGATTATATGAATTGATTCGCAAACGCACATTGGCATCACAAATGGTTGATGCTCAATTAGAAAGCACAACTCTCACAATTACAAGTAAAGACTTAAAAAATGCTACATTTATAGCGAAAGGCGAAGTAATTGTGTTCGATGGCTTCCTAAAAATGTATATAGAATCGGTTGATGACGATACAAATGATGAAGAATCAGTTGTTCTTCCTGCTTTACAAGTTGGTTCTAAGGTCGAAACAAACTCTATTGTCGCAACAGAACGATTCACACAACATCCTCCACGTTACACTGAAGCTACGTTGGTTCGCAAACTTGAAGAATTAGGTATTGGTCGTCCTTCCACCTATGCACCAACGATTTCTACCATTCAAAAACGTGGTTATATTTTGAAAGAAGACCGTCCAGGACAAAAGCGTTCTTTCAATAAATTAGAATTAAAAGATGGCAAAATAAAATCGATCACATCGTCAGAAAAAGTTGATACAGAAAAGAATAAACTATTTCCAACCGACATTGGTATGGTTGTAAATGATTTCTTGTTGAAATACTTCAACGAAATTATGGATTACAATTTTACCGCTTCTGTTGAACAAGAGTTCGATGAAATTGCTCTAGGAAAAATTGGTTGGGTTGAAATGTTGTCAAAATTCTATAAACCATTCCACGCAAAAGTGGACGAAACAATGGTAACATCGGAACGCGGAAATGGCGAAAGAATTTTAGGTGTTGATCCTGAATCTGGTCGTCAAGTATCTGTTAGAATAGGACGATTTGGTTCTATGGTTCAATTAGGAAAACAGGACGACAAAGAAAAACCAACGTATGTTGCTCTTGATAAAGGACACCAAATAGAAACTGTTTCTTTGGAAGAAGCTCTTGCTCTTTTAAAAACTGGAAATGATGGCAGATTACTTGGTGTTCACCCTACAACAGGACAAAATATTTACGTCAAAAATGGTCGTTTTAGCCAATACTTACAAATGGGTGAAGCTGACGATCCAGAAAAGAAAAGTGTTACGTTGCTAAAAGGTCAAAATCCTGCAACAATCACTTTAGATGAAGCTTTATCATTATTAGTTTTACCACGTCAAGTTGGTCTATTTGAAGGTGAAATGGTTTCTGCAAACATCGGTCGTTTTGGTCCATTCTTGGCTCATAAAGGCAAATTTATCTCTCTTAAGAAAAACGATCCTGATGTGTTCTCTATTACGATAAAAGAAGCTGAACAAATAATCATTCGTAAACGCGAAACCGATGAAAAAAGAAACATAAAAGATTTTCCAGAAGATAGCAATATAAAAGTAATGCTTGATAGATGGGGACATCCTTGTGTATTCTACAAAAAGAAATACATTCGTCTCGCTAAAAATGTTGATCCACAAAAACTTACATTACAACAATGCTACGAAATAGCAGACGTAAAAAAGTCTAAGTAATGATAGAAAAGTTGTGCATTCCTGTCAATGGTTATTCTATTCAAACAGATGATTTGAAGACAACAACTGCTTCAATATATGACGATAAAGAACTTTCTCGCGCCGATGTTTTTTTATTAGGTTATTGCGAAGATAGAAACTCCGACAACATTGGTGCTTCTAAAGCAACGATTGCTATTCGTTCTTGTCTATATGCGTTAAACAAAACCTCTCAATCATTGAATATCATTGACTTAGGAGATTGCAAAAAAGAGGAACAAATAGCTCAATCATACGAAAATCTACGCATTTGCATCAAAGAACTATCTAAATACAATAAACCAATTCTTATTTTTGGTGGTACACAAGAAGTAGTCCGATACATTGTTGCGGAATGTAATGGTGATATTGCGTTTCCATCAATTTCAATTGTTGATGCACAAATTGACGCAACTATTGGAAGTAAAGATTTTTCCAACAAAAACTATTTACCATACATTCAACAGGAATTTCCACAAACTCGCTTATGTCACATTGCGAGTCAAGAATATTTATCAAACCGAGATTCTATAAATTGGTGGAAAACAAACAATTATGGTTTCTTACGATTGGGCGATTGTAACGCAGACATAAAGCAAAGCGAGCCACTACTCCGTGATTCTCAATTAATCTCAATTGACATGAATGCCATTCGCTATTCCGACAATCCTGCGGGACGAAATGTAAATGGTTTATACGCTGAAGGCGCGTGCCAAATAGCATGGAATTCTGGATATTCGCCTCGAATGAATACTTTTTTTCTATCCGAATACAATCCAACAAAAGACATAGATAACATTTCTGCTCAACTATCTGCCCAAATTCTATGGCACGTGTTAGATGGTATTTCGCAACGAAAACACGAAAGTGGCGATTTCTTTGATGGAAGTTACGAACGTAAGAACTTGAAACATAGCAGCTTCCCTTCAGATATTTGTTTCTATCGCTCTAAAAACTCTCAAACATTATGGGTTGAAGTGCCAATTGGAACAAGTAATAAAAAACGCATTATTCCTTGTTCCGAAAAAGATTTTGAGCAATTTTGTGCGGGGACATTACCAACAATTTGGTTGACCGAATTACAAAGATTGGCTGATTTTTAGGATTTTTTGTACTTTTGTACATATACATTGAATATGTTACGACTTGTAATTTTATCCATATTTCAATCGCTTTGTCTTGCTTCGGGACAAGTATTCTTGAAAATTGCCATGGTTAAAATGGATAAATTTTCGTGGACTTGGAATTATTTTTATAGTTTGCTCACAAATTGGTGGTTTTTGCTTGTGGGAATCACTATGGGAAGCGCCACTGTTCTTTGGTTACACATACTCAAAAACTATCCCCTTTCGTCAGCGTATCCAATGACGTGCATGAGTTTCGTGTTCGGACTTTTGGCTGCTTGGATATTTTTGGGTGAATCAATTCCTCTCACCCGTTGGATTGGAGTTGGAATAATTATTGTAGGTGTTTGTTTTGTAGCTAAATAAAAGATTATGAAAAAACTATTATCTCTATTTTTTATCATACTCATTTCTATTTCTGCTTATTGTCAATATGCACGCACAGCGACAGAGCAAGAAAAGAAAGACTTTTTTGCAAAAATTACACAAGTTTCAAAAAACACCAAAAACCTCTCGTGTGATTTCACAATGACAAAATCAAGCACACTACTACAAGAAGGAAATGAATCTAAAGGGAAAATGTATTTTCAAAACCCACATAAACTTCGTTGGGAATATACTTCGCCCAATAAATCGGCTTTAATCGTAAATGAACAAAATGTTGTTCTGAAAAATGGCGATGGCTCAATAAATACAAACGTCAACACACGAATGCTCAAAGGTCTCTCCGATGTGATTATCAGCACAATTGACGGAAGTGGATTACAAGACGAAAAAAACTTTACCACATCACTTGTTTTTACGTCAAACGGTATGGGTCCTTGTATTTTGTACTTAACGCCCAAAGGAAGATTAGCAAATATGTATAAAACGATTGAAATCACATTCACTCAAGACTACCTTGCAACATCCATTCAACTAAACGAACAAAATGGAGATAGTATAAGTATACGTTTTGCCAACCGTAAAACCAACCAACCTATTGACCAAAAACTTTTCAACGTACAATAATGTTACAAAATCGACTATATACAATTGACAACAAAGAGTCTGAGACAAACACTGTAAAATATACAATTTTACAAAATCAAGATAATGAAATTTTCAAAGCTCATTTTCCAGGAAATCCAATAACACCAGGTGCATGTTTAATAGAAATAGGAAAAGAATTGTGTGAAGATTATTTCGGGGAAAAATTGTCTATAAAAACAATTAAATCTGTCAAGTTTATGAATTTAATTACACCAACACATGCACAAAAAATTCAATATAACATTGACTTCATCCAATTAGAAGAATCCGTTCAAGCAAAAATTATTATTTCATCTCACGATATAATTTGTTCAAAAATAAATATGGAACTTGCATAATGGCTCTACCCGATTCTGTTTGTATAATAATTCCGACGTACAACAACGAAAAAACAATTTTGTCTGTTGTCAATTCTGTCTTTCCATATTCGCCCAATATTATCGTCGTAAATGATGGTTCAACCGACGCTACTTCACAATTATTGCAATCAATAGCCAATTCAATTATTCTCATTTCTTATAAAAAAAACCGAGGAAAGGGATTCGCTTTAAAACAAGCCTTTAAAGAAGCTCAAAAAAGACATTTTACCAGTGCAATAACTTTGGACGCTGATGGTCAACATAAAGCAACCGACTTACCGCAATTTGAAGCCGAAATAGCAAAAAACAACAAAACACTGATAATTGGTAGTCGTAAATTTGATTTACCTAATATGCCGTCAAAAAATAGTTTTGCCAATAAATTTTCAAATTTTTGGTTTCGTTTACAAACAGGCTCCAATCTTCCTGACACACAAAGTGGATTTAGAGCATACCCTCTCAAAGAAATGAAATATAGAGGTCCATTTAACAATCGCTACGAAGCCGAATTAGAACTTTTAGTTCGTTGTGCATGGAGAAACATACAATTAAAGCCGATAGAAATAGACGTGTACTATCCGCCTCAAAACGAACGAGTATCACATTATAGACCAACCCTTGATGGAATACGAATAAGTATTTTAAACACGATATTATGTGCATTCGCAATTATGTATGGTTATCCATCAATGCTTATTAGAAGGATTCTACAATAGATCTTCCATATAGCAGTTTCAATTTGTGTATGGTATCTTCATATTTTCAATCTAAAACTAATCGTATGAGACAATCCAAGGTAAAAATTCACATTTGATTCATATTCAACAACACACTGACGAATTGGTATTTGAATAGAAAAATTCAATGGATTAGAATGATTTCTATACGCAATAGTACACATATACTTTTCGAGAAAACAATATGTACCACCGAGTGTCAAATATGGTTCAAAATCACCAATTTTTATCAAACAAGCTGTAATCGAAACTGCGTTAGTAATAGCATATCCACTTTGAATTTTACAAACAGACAATACATTGTTTGCAGATACAAATCGAAAAGGATTAACAATATGAACACCATACGATAATTGTTTCAATTCGCCATAATAAGCCACTTCTGGTATCAACCACAACGTATTACCATACTCATCTTGATGTAGATTGAGAATATTGAATTTTACACTCAACGCATTGTGATTGTTTATTTTACGACTTGCACACAATTGGTAGTACGATTCTCGATAATGAGAATTCCCAAATACAACCATTGACGCGCCTAAATTAAGTTGTTTCATTTGTGTAATCGCGTTCACACGAGTACACACCATATCCGTTAACAAAAAATTCGTGTTGTATGCAACACCTATCTCTGTTTCATTACAATACGCAAGTTGCGCAGGATTCACTTGTATTGCCCATAGATTTTTTGTATGAACAAAATCACAACAATCACCAGAAAAAAATCCTGAAGAAAATCCTAAATCTTGACTAAAACTTGAAATATATGAATGACAAAAAACGAATATGAAACAAAAGGTTCTAATTCGTTTTGTACTCAAAATGGATATCTTTTAAATCTGCGTTAGCTTTTTCTATCTTATTCTTTAAAGACGTCTTGTATTCAACCAATTCTTGAGCAACACGCTCATCTGCCATAGCAATAAATTGAGCAGCCAAAACGCCAGCATTTTCAGCTGCATTAATACCGACTGTCGCTACTGGAATACCCGAAGGCATTTGAACAATTGCCAACAATGCATCAATACCTTGTAAACTTGCACTTATTGGAACACCTATAACTGGCACAGTTGTCATTGACGCAATAACACCCGGTAGATGTGCTGCCATACCAGCTGCCGCAATAATAACTTTAATACCATTTTTTTGAGCATTTTTTGCAAAATTCTCTACTGCTTCTGGCGTTCTATGAGCCGATAACGCAAGAATTTCAAATGGAATCTTGAACTTATCAAGCAGTTTTGCTGCTTTTTCCATTACAGGCATATCTGATGTACTGCCCATAATAATACTAACTTGTGGTTTCATGTGTATTTATTTTTAATTAACTATGCAAAGGTGTCGAAAAATAGTGGTATTACAAAGAAATAAATGATTTTTTTAGAGTCACTAATCACTATTTTTGGCACGCACTTTGCTTTTGTTTCGTCAAAGATTATTAACTTAAAGTATGGAGGATATAGTCATGAAACGTTTAATGGTAGTTTTAGCAATTATTTGTAGCTCAGCTCATATTTTTGCATCAGAATTAGTTGTAAAAGGAAACATCGATGTTCCATTTTCAATTTTCATCAATGGTGAAAAATACTATTCATACAACAACAAAGTAACAGTTTCAAATTTACCAAGTGGTCGATATAATTTAGAAATTTACACCGAAGGAAGAGATTATGAATTGTTGTATGATTATACCATCAATGTTCCAACTCGTTCAACAGTTTTTGCAACTTTCACAGGAGACAATAAAATGTATATTTCAACGGAAAAGGATGCTCCAGCTATCATAGTTGATTTAACACCTTATCCAAGACGAGTTGTTCATCACTATGCGCCTGCACCAAGACCTGTAGTGCATCACTATGCTCCAGCTCCGAAACCTGTAGTACATCACCCTGCTCCTGCACCAAAACCTGTAGTACATCGCCCTGCTCCTGCACCGAAACCTACAGTACATCACAGTGCTCCAGCTCCAAAGCCGATGCCAAAAGCAGCACCAAAGGACAACAAAGCAAAACCTAGTGTTAATACTGGAAGAACAACAACAGGACCGAAAAAATCGGCAACAAGAAGTACTCCAGAAACAAGACGATAACAATCGTTACAAAAGAGATGCTCAATTGAGCATCTCTTTTTTTGTAACAAATTATTTATTATTGAGATTAATGCATAAAAAAATGTAATTTTGCCAATGCAACTGACAATCAGATGGTACGATTACGTGAGTTATTCTGCATATTTCTACAAATTGGAGCATTTACCCTTGGCGGTGGATATGCAATGCTTTCTATGGTAGAGATGACAATTGTAACAAAAAAGAAATACCTCAACAAAGATGATTTTTGGAATCTAATTGCCGTTGTTCAAACTCTTCCTGGAGTTTTTGCAATAAATACAGCTCTCTACGTTGGCTATAAATTGCGAGGAAAACGAGGCGCACTTATTTCATCTTTAGGAGCAGCATTACCATCGTTTATTGCAATACTTTTGATAGCAACTTTTTTTACACAATATAGTGATAATAAAGTAGTTGAAAGTATTTTCCGAGGAATTCGTCCTTGCGTTGTTGCAATGATATTAGTTCCTGCAATTAAACTCATCAAGCATCAATCTTCATGGAAAATAGTTTGGATTCCTTTTGTAACCGCAATTCTCATTTGGTGGTTTAAATTCTCGCCTATTGCAATCATTTTCGCAGTATGCATAATCGCAATTTGTTACGAATATTTTTCCTACAAAAAAATGAATAAAAACAAATGATTTTTCTACAACTCATATACGTTTTTTTCAAAATCGGATTAGTTGGATTCGGTGGTGGTTACGCAATGCTTTCTATGATTCAGTTTGAATGCGTTGAACATTTTTCATGGCTTACAATGCAAGAATATTCAAATATTATTGCTATTTCTCAAATGACACCTGGACCAATATCTATTAATATTGCGACATTTGCTGGTTATACGGTCGCTGGATTTTGGGGGGCAGTTGTTGCCACCATATCATTATGTTTACCATCTATCATTTTGATGTATTTCGTCATTCGATTCCTTTTCAACAACAAAGACAATCGATACATAAAATCAATTTTCAGTGGACTACGACCTGTTTTAGCAGGTCTCATTTTAGCCGCATCTTTATTACTTGTCAACAAAGAAAGTTTTTGTGATTTTGGAGTCGGTGAATACAACATTTCAACTGTGATTTTTATTATCACTTTTATTCTACTCTACTTTTTCAAAGTCAATCCGATGTGGACAATTGCTGGCTCTGGAGTTATTGGTTTTATGCTTTTATAATCATCTCATGTAAAGTTGATAATCAAACTATTACCCTTCAACAATCACAATATTTTCATTTGGAATCAAATCTTCACAACGATACTTTCGAAACAATTGCACAATAGTAACCACGTCCTTTTGACAATATGTGATAATTCTTTGTAAGTCGTGGTCTTTCCAGTATACGTTTGCTACTTGGGAACCATCAATGTCATCTTTTGGAGTTGGTATTCCAAAAATTTGAGCCAACAATGCCAATGATGTATAATTTTTATAATCACCAAAACGCCATAAATCAAGCGTATCAAGATGCTGAACCTCCCAAGGTTTTTTACCCCGAGTATCAAGACTTTGTGGAACCTTCAAACCGTTGATTAACGCTCGTCGAGCGACAAATGGAAAATCAAACTCCAAACCATTGTGAGCACAAAAAAATTTATTTTTTGAATTGAAATACTTATACACTAAATCAAAAAAATCAACCAACAATTGTCGCTCATCATCACCAGCAAAAGAGCGAATTCTCAATTCGACAATTCCGTCAACGGGACGCAAAAAACCAACAGATATGCACACTATTTTCCCAAATTCTGAAAAAATTCCAGCTTTTTTGTACAATTCATCTGAAGATTCACCTTCTTTGGCTAATCGCTCCGATTTTTTCATCCACAATGTTCGTTCTACATCGCTTAATTCCGATTCTTCGCTATATTGAGGAACTGTCTCTATATCAAGAAATAAAATTTTTGAAATATCAATACTATCAATCGCGGTATTCATTTTTATAGCGTTTTAGTTATGTTACAATTACAATGCAAATATAACGAATAATTGCTATTTATTAGCAACAATCGCCA